>CAYWJL010000040.1:0-11057 GCA_964458145.1 uncultured Desulfovibrionales bacterium
GAGACGAGAAAAACAGAGGCGGGAGACGGGAGGCTGGAGACGGGAGGCTGGAGACGGGAGGCGAGAGGCGAGAGAGAAGAGAAACAAACCTGCGCACTGTGTACTGCGCACTGCGCACTCTTTTTTTTACCCCCAAACCGCATACAGAACCCCGAGAACGGCGAGTGATCCGATCCGCAACCCCTGATTGGCCACTATCAACTGCATGGCCAGGCCGGGTTTGAAGATGCCGGCATAGACCGGGAGCTGGTGTCTGAATGCGCGCATGGGCGAGGAGAGGATATTGCCGATGACAAGGGCGAGAACGATGGTCTTGACCGAGATGAGGCCATTTTCAAGAAGGGCACCTGCCGCTGCCGCGCCGGCGGAAAATTCACCACTGACCTGGAGGACGATCACGCCCACGGCTTCGGTGGGGAACCAGGAAAGGGTGTGGGCATGGGCGCCGATGGCAGATTCGATCCAGGCGAACACGCCCATGTCCGAGGCGAGAAAGACCAGAATGTAGATGGGCACGGTAATGAGGACGATGCGTTTGGCAAAGCGGGACAGGGTCGTGGAGATCACGCCTTTGAGAGTGAATGCCTTTTGTTCGGGAAGTTCGCAGGTCACGCATCCCTCGGTAAGGGGCGGCAGGAAGAAGCGGCAGGAAACGACCATGATACAGGTGCGCAGGCAGGCTGCGCCGAGGGTGAGGCCGATGTAGGCCGGGGCGGCCTGCTTGAGGAGGGGAGCCGCGATCATGGCCATGGTCGGGAGGTGCAGAAAATAGATGGGCAGGCTGTTGAAGAGATTGGAGATGATCACCTCATTGCGGGTGATTTTTTTTTGGGCAAATCCCTCGGCGAGCATGGAGTTGGCTGTAATGCCGGAAAAAAAGGCCATGGCAAAGCTCGCCCCGGACAGGGGCTGGAGATGGGCGATGCGTACGAGGGGAGTGGCCAATCGGGCCATGAAGGTGGACCAGCGCAGGTTCTCGATGAAGATGCCCAGGAGAATGCCCAGGGAAATGAAGCAGAGAAGCCGGACAAGCGGGGGCAGCACATGCTGCACTATGGTCAGGGGATCGCTCATGGCCCGATTGGGAAATGGTTTTAGATCACGTCCCAGGTGGCTCCCTGGGGAGTATCGTGGACGGTCACATCCATGGCGGTCAATGCTTCGCGGATTTCGTCGGCCCTGGCAAAGTCCTTGTCCTTTCTGGCCTGGGCACGTTGATCCATGAGGTCGAGCACCTTTGCTTCGTCGATGCCCTTGCGTTTGGCGCGCATGTTCCGCAGCTCGGTGAGCAATTCACGGCTGTCCCGGGTGAGTATGCCCAGGATGTTTCCCCAGGTGTTCAGATCGTCCAGGATCCGCTGGAAGATTTCCCGCGTCTGGTCACTTTTTTTCCAATTCTTGTTTTCAAGAATTCGATTGGCCAGACGGGCCAGGGTGAATACATGGCCCAATGCGCCGGCCGTGTTCAAGTCGTCTTCCATGGCCAGGGCAAATCCCTCTTCGGCCTTGGCGAGTTCCTGACCGAATTCCTCGGGCAGGGGGGATTTCTTCCATTTGGCGCGCTCCAGTTCCGTTTCTATGAGGGATTTGGTGGTGTAGATCCGTCTGATCCCCTTTTCCGCCTCGTCAATGGCCTCGGTGGAGTAGTCCAATGGGCTGCGGTAGTGCTTGGTCAGCAGGAAGAAGCGCAGCACTTCCGGGAGATAGTGCTCGAAAATGTTCCGGATGGTGGTGAAATTGCCCAGGGATTTGGACATCTTTTCGGAGTTGATCTGTACGAATCCGTTGTGGACCCAGAACCGGGAGAATTCCACGCCGTAGGCTGCCTCGCTCTGGGCCCGTTCGTTCTCGTGGTGGGGGAAGGAAAGGTCCTGGCCGCCGCCGTGGATGTCAAAGGGCATGTCCAGATATTTCTTGCTCATGGCCGAGCATTCCAGATGCCAGCCGGGTCGTCCCTGTCCCCAGGGGCTCTTCCATGCGGGCTCGCCGGGTTTGGCGGATTTCCCCAGGGCGAAATCCAGGGGCTCTTCCTTGTCCTCGCCCGGTGCGATGCGTGCGCCGGACTGGAGGTCCTCGATCTGGCGACCCGAGAGCTTGCCGTAGGAATCAAAGGTGCGCACCCGGTAATACACGTCGCCCTTGTCCGTGGCATAGGCATGGCCCTTTTCGATGAGCAGCTCCACCAGTTGGATCATCTCGGTGATATGCTCGGTGGCCTTGGGCTCGACATCGGGACGCTTGATCCCGAGTTTGTCCATGTCCTCGTAAAAGGCATCGATGTAGGTGGTGGCAATGGCATCGGAGGTCGTATGTTCCCTGTTGGCCCTGTTGATGATCTTGTCGTCTACGTCCGTGAAGTTGCGGACAAAGGTGACCTTGTAGTCCCTGGCGAGGAGGTATCTGTACAGGACATCGAATACCACGCAGGAGCGGGCATGGCCGATATGGCAATAATCATAGGCCGTGATGCCGCAGACGTACATGCGGACATGGTTGTCGATGATGGGGGTGAAGGCCTGTTTTTCCCGGGTGATGGTATTGTAGAGTTGCATGGATGGATTCCCCATAAAAGATGGCTGGTCGAATAATGTGGATGTGTGTTGGATTCAAACGTCGTTGCCGCAGGTAAGACCTGTGGCGTCACGCATTCGCCGGATGATCTGGCCCCTGGTCAAAACGGTGAAGAGCTGCTTGATCTCCGGTCCCTGGCTCGTGCCCATGAGTGCCATGCGCAGGGGCATATAAAGAGCCTTGCCCGTGACCTGGGCCCGCTTTGATGTTTCTTTGAGAATCCGGGCCACTTCGTCAAGGGGCAATGGGGTGTCCGAAGGCGGATCCCCTTGTGTGGAATCATCGAGGACCTGTTCGAGAAATATCCTGACGACCTGTTCACTCGGCGTCTGCCGTAACAATTCGATGGCCTCGAGGGTGTAACATATATCGTTGGCGACAAGAGGCATGAGAAGGGGCGTGAAGTCGTGGGCGCTGCCGGCATTGGGTTGCACCGTGGCCACAAGGGATGTCCGGCGCTCGACCGGCAGGTCATTCCATGGTGCGCCCAAAGATTCGAGTCCCCGGATGTGCGGTATGATTGTGTCGGTATCCAGTTTGTGCCAGTAGGTCCGGCTGAGTTGTTCGAGCTCTTCCATCTGAAAGACGGCATTGCCCCGGCCAAGGCGCATGGGATTGAAACGGTCGACCAGTTCGTCCAGGCCCGAGACGATCTTCTTGCCTTTGACCGCTCCTGAGAGTCCGGCAAGGTAATGGATCAGGGCCAGGGGATGCATGCCCGCGTGCATGAGTTCGGGAATGCTCCTGGCACCGGTACGTTTGGAGAGTTTGCGATGGTCCTTGTCAACGAGCAGGCCGTGATGGGCAAATTGGGGAGGCTCCTTGTCCAGGGCCTTGTACAGGAGGATCTGCCTGGCCGTATTGGTCAGATGATCCTCTCCGCGAAGGACCAGAGATATGTCCATATCCTGGTCGTCGACCACAACGGCCAGGTTGTAGCTCGGCCAGCCGTTGCTCCTGAGGATGACGAAGTCTCCGAAGGCCTGGGTGGGAATGGCCATGTCGCCCTTGATGAGATCGTAAAACCCCACACTCGGCATATCCTGATCCACACGAAAGCGGATGGTATGGGGATGGCCCTGTTCCATTTTCGTCCGGATCTCTTCCTGTGAAAGGGCTGAGCATGTACCCGTGTACCGTGGCGGCAAGCCCTTGGCTGCAGCCATGTCCCGATCCCTTTGCAGCTCGGCCTCGGTGCAGAAGCAGGGATAGGCCAGCCCCCTGTCCATGAGGGAACGGGCGGCCTCCTGATACAGCTCAAGTCGGGTGCTCTGTCGGACGATGGGACGATCGGGTTCCATGTCCAGCCAGGCCAGGGATGACAGGATGGAGGCTTCTGAGGCAAAGCTCGAGCGTTCTCTGTCCGTATCCTCCAGACGAACGCTGAACCGGCCTTGATGTTTTCTGGCCATGAGCCAGTTGAGGATGGCCGTTCTGGCATTGCCCAGATGCATAGCTCCTGTGGGAGAGGGCGCGAAACGGGTGTGCCGGGGGGTGGGAGTCATCAGAGTTGTGGGCATGATTGTGGTGTGGTTGAGGAAAAAAGCAAGAAGTGCGCAGAATGGAAATGGAGTGCGCCGTTCGCAGTGCGCAGGAAACGTTCATTGTGAATGGCGCATGGTTGATTGCATGAGGTCGTCATCCCGGAATTGATCCGGGATATTCGGGCTCCGTTGTCATTCATTGCTGCGTCGAACTTTTTTGGGCGACCGTGCCGGTGACAACGGCCATGGCCTTGATGCCCTGTTTGGTGCCCGTGAAACCGAGGCCTTCTTCGGTGGTTGCCTTGAGGTTGACCCGGTCAAAGGGCAGGGCCATGAGACAGGCGAGGTTCTTTTTTATCTGGGCCTTGAACGGGCTCAGTTTGGGAATCTGGGCCACCACGGTCATGTCCACATGGGTCATGGTCAGTCCGTGCTTCACGGCTCTGTCCAGGACCTCGGCCAGGAACACCGAACTGGGCATATTCTCAAAGGTGGCGTCACTGTCCGGGAAGAGGTCGCCGATGTCGCCCTGACCGATGCACCCGAGAATGGCGTCGCACAGGGCGTGGATGAGCACGTCTCCGTCTGAGTGGGCCTCGATGTTCGGACCGGCGGGAACGGGAACGCCCCCGATGACCATGGGACGGTTGCCGCCGTATCTGTGTACGTCGTAGCCGAGTCCGGTCACCGGCACATGGATATCCCGGGTCGGTGCGATGTGGTGCAGATCCTGGGGATTCGTGATTTTGACATTGCCGGGCTCGCCGGGAACCACAGCCACTTTGTGTTCCATCATTTCCACCATGCTCGCATCGTCCGTGACCTTCCAGTCGTTTTGGATCGCCCTTTCATGGGCCTGCTCCAGGATGGTTCGATCAAAGAGCTGCGGGGTCTGTACAGCGGTCAGGGAGGATCTTTCAAGGGTCCTGACCACCATATTGTCATGAAATTCCTTGACCGTGTCGGTCACCGGGCAGCCCGGTACGGCTCCGATCACATCATTGGTGACGGCTTCAAGCAGGTCGTGCACACAGACCGGCGTGAAAAAAGGGCGGGCCGCGTCATGAACCAGAACCCGGGTACAGTCTCCTGGAAGATGCTCCAGTCCATTGCGTACCGAATCCTGCCTGCGCGAACCCCCGGCAACACAGCGTATGGGAAATCCCATGGGCTCGGTATTCGAGAGTTCCCTCACCCAGGTTGTGCCCCTGGGTACATCCTCTTCAGGAACCACGAGCACGATTCCCTTGACCCTGGGAATGCGGGAAAACGTTCGTATGCTGTGCCAGAAAAGAGGGACTCCTTGATAGTCGATGAACTGTTTGCGTTCCCCCATACCAGCCTTGGCAAGGCGCGAACCGCTGCCTGCTGCCAGTACTATGGCCCAGAGTGTCTGCGTGGTCATTCCGGATCTTCCTTGTGATGGTGACGGCAAACGGCAAACGCCCGTTTTCAAGTCATCGGGACGGGAAAACGGGCGTCTGCCAGCATGGTCTCCATGGCTGAAAAAAATGGAGTTGGACGATAAGCCGGGTTCTGTGACCCTGCACTCACTTTGACGATCAAAATGGTCTATACGGCTCAAATGCGTCTTGGTCGTCAAAGTGAGTGCAGGGTGACTGTCATTCATCTAGGACATGGATTGCTCCATGTCTCAAGCGACCTACCCGAGGATATTGGCCGGGCCGACCGTGCCATCCTCCTATTTGGTCTTGCTCCAGACGGGGTTTACCTAGCCTGCCGTGTCACCACGGCAGCTGGTGGGCTCTTACCCCACCTTTTCACCCTTACCCGGCACTCAATGCAACTACCAAAACTGGTCGTGATTTCAACAAGAGTCTTGATCGTTGCATTGAGTGCCGGGCGGTCTATTTCTGTGGCACTTTCCCGGGGTCACCCCCGCTGGACGTTATCCAGCGTCCTGCCCTGTGGAGCCCGGACTTTCCTCCCTGCCTGTACGGCACGGCGACAGTCTGTCCAACTCCGTAAAAGTATGTACGCGTTATCGTGTATGCAGGGTTTGTGCGCTGTCTCTTCGTGCCGGAGACGACACGCATGCACCACGTTCAGCATTATTTCTTCTTTGTTTCCTTGGCTTCTTCCTGGGGGAAGAAGTGGTCTTCCCAATAAATCAGCCGGTGACAATTGGGGCAGCTGAGGATCTGTTCACCCTTTTGCAGTTCGATGAATTTCTGGGGCGGGATGCTGATATGGCAGCCGTTGCAGATACCATCGGTTACGGAAACGGTGACCGGGCTTTCCAGCCTCGTTCGGATATAATCGTAGCGTTTGAAAATGGGTTTGGGGATGAGTTCGCACGCGGCTGTTTTTTCTTTTTCAAGCTTTTTGCGCTTGTTCTTCATCTTGGTCAGCTCGAGTTCCATGGAAGTACGTTTTTCCTCGAGATCGGACTCCTGGTCCTTGATTTCGTCGGACAGGTTTTCGAACGTAACTTCCTGGTCCTTGAGGTCTTCCATGAGGGTGACCTTTTCTTCTTCACGCATGCGGTTCATCTTTTCGAGGCTGTCCATCTCCCTCATCATGGCGTGGTATTCTTTGGTGTTCTCGACCATCATGAGTTTATTCTTGCTCTTCTTGATGCGTGTCGCGTCTTCCTCGATGTCCGTCTCGAGTCTGTTCCGCTGCTCCTTGAGGATGTCGACACGTTCCTTGAGTTGCTCGAGACGCTCGTTTTTCGTGGCCAGAGTCTGCTCGATGCTTTCGAGTTCCCTGGGGGCCTCGGCAAGTCGTTTGTCGATTTCAATGATCTGGGAGTCGATTTTCTGCAGGATGACCAGCTGTCGTATTTGATCGATGTAAAGGCTCAAAGGTGTATCCTCCTTATGTACCTATATATAGCGAATTAGAAATTTGAGAAATTTGAGAGATTTGAGAAATTTAAGAAATTTAAGAGATTTTTTAATTTGAAAGATTGGGGGAATTTCAGGGTGTCGGATCAGGCGGATGGGATGTTTCTATGCGTAAGGGATCGTCGCTTGGAATGAAGATAAGGTCTACCCCGTGTGGCTTGAAATCATCCTTCAGGGTTTCCTGCCAGACACGCATCATTTTTTCTTCAAGAACATGGTGCCCCACATCCAGGGTCAAGCCCAGCGGTTCCATGTCCTGGGCCTGATGATATTTGATATCACCGGTTATGTAAACGTGAGCTCCGGCCCCAAAGGCCTTGTGGGCCAGGGATGCTCCTGAACCGGGGCAGTAGGCCACACGGCTGATGGAAGCAGGGGGCGTGCCTATGCGTGTCCAATGACGCTTGCCCAGCAGTCCGGCAAGATGGGTCTGGAAGGATGGCCAGTCCATGGGATGTTCAAGATCACCGATGCAACCGAGTCCATAAGGGACGGATGGTTCTGCCAGGCGTATCGCGTGGTAATCCAGTGTCCCTTCACGGTGAGTTTCCAGTTTGTGACGAATCCCGGCCCATGCGTCTTTCCAGACAACCAATTCGAGGATTGTTTCCTGCTGGATGACCGACACAACCCCGGGGCATTCAATGGGGCAGAGGTCATGGCCGTGAGGTATCCTGACAAGAAGAGCGGTTTGGCGTGCCGTGGGTTCGAGGACCACCGTCTTGATCATCCCCAGTTCCCGAGACAGCCAGTTGACAGGGCCTTCGGGCTGGGCATCCAGGGTCGTATGGGCTCCATAGAGCCAGATTCCCCGGGCCATGAGAGATGACATGGTCACATACAGGGCATCATCAGCCGAGGGGAATCGCGGTGTCAGACCGAGGGGATGATGGGTGAGGACGAAATCCGCGTTTGCGTCAATGGCCTTGTGAATGGTGTCGACAGTCGGATCGAGGGCCACGGCGATGCGCTTGATATCCTCACGGTTTCCCCTGACCTGAATACCGCTGTGATCCCATGACGAGGCCAGCCACGGCGGAGCATCCTTTTCGAGACGGGCGATCACATGTTCTGGTTTCATACGGTCTTCCGGGAATGGGGTGCGAAGCAGGAACAAAAAAGGTGTTTCCGGTTAGAGGTAGGGAAACACCTTGATTCGTGCAGCTTGCCGAGCATGATGATTGATTGACGTCCCAGGGACGAGGGGAAATGATGGTGGGCCCACGAGGATTCGAACCTCGGACCATCCGGTTATGAGCCGGGGGCTCTGCCAACTGAGCTATGGGCCCGTACAAAAGAAGACGATCCTATATGCCGTTCGCTGTAGGGATGTCAAGAAACAGAAAAGGGGAGAGGAAAAAGTGCGCAGTACGCAGTGCGCAGTGCGCAGGAAAAGCCGGTTCGGGGTGGAGATTCAGGATCGAGGCGGTAGGGGGGATTGCAGCGAGGTCATGCGTTTGTTTTCCCTCGCCTCCCGGGGCTCGGTCAAACGGGGCACGGCGCGCCGTGCCCCTACGGATAACAATGCCGCGGTTTGATTTCGGACCTCGGACCTCGGATCGCCGCCATCAGACCGCGTTTTTTTCCCGTCTCCCGTCTCCTGTCTCCCGTCTCCGTTTCTCCCGTCTCCGTTTCTTTCTTCATTCCCCGTTGCTGTTGAATCCCTTGAGGTACTTGATGGCCGAGCGGCCGGCCTTGGCGCCTTCGCCCACGGCCACGCTGATCTGCAGGAAGTTGCCCACGCAGTCTCCGGCCGCGAACACGCCGGGAACATTGGTCTTCTGGTCGTTGTCGGCTTCGATGAACACGCCTTTGCGCAGGAGTCCCAGGGAATAGGCAAAATCCAGTGAAGAGGCCTCGCCCCGGGCCACGAAGATGCCGTCCATGGGTTCGGTGGTTTCGTCGTCATAGACAATGCCTTCGAGGCCGTTGTCGCCGGTTGCCCGGGTCACGGTTTTTTCGAGGATGGGGATTTCGGCTTTTTTCAGTCTCTTGAGAAATTCGGGCGTCATGGTCAGTTCGCGTCCCTGGGTACAGATGGATACGTGGGGGGTGTACTCCTTGAGCTCCAGAGCCTGGTTGGCCGCAAAGATGCCTTCGCCCACTACCATGACCTTCTTGTTCCTGTAGAAGAAGGCATCGCAGCTCACGCAATAGGAGATGCCCTTGCCCTCGTACTCCGAGGCGTTTTTGATCATGGATTTGACCCGGGCCACACCCGTGGCCAGGATGACGGCGTCCGCCTCGATGATCCCTTTTTCCGTTTTGACCTCGAAGTTTCCCTTTTCCGTGGGATGGATGCCCAGAACGCGTTCACAGCGCATATCCACGCCGAAGCGTTTGGCCTGTGCCTCGCCGCGCTCGATGAGTTCGCTGCCGGAGATGGTTTCCGGAAAGCCGAAGTAGTTGTCGATATCGTAATCACCCGAGATCTTGGGCGAGCACCCCAGAATCAGGGTGCTCAGACCTGCCCGGGCTGTGTAGATGGCTGCAGAAAGGCCTGCCGGTCCCTGTCCGACGATGAGAATCTGAACGTGGTCCATGAGTCGCTCCTTGTGGTATGCCTGAACGTGCCGATGCGCACGAGAAAATCGTGTGCCGGGCCGCGTTGCAGGCGTACCCGGCGGATCAATCCAGGAGGGCCTTGGCAAAGTCTTCGCCGCTGAAGGGGCGGAGGTCTTCCATCTGTTCGCCCAGGCCGATGAATGAGATGGGGATCTTGTGTTCCAGGGCCACGGCCACGATGATGCCGCCCTTGGCCGTGCCGTCGAGTTTAGTAAGAACGATCTCGTCCAGGTCAACCGCTTCGGAAAAAAGTTTGACTTGCGAGAGGGCGTTCTGGCCGGTGGTCGCGTCCAGGACGAGAATGGTCCTGTGGGGGGCACCTTCCATCTTCTTGCCCAGAACCCGTTTGATTTTCTTGAGTTCCTCCATGAGATCCACCTTGGTATGGATGCGTCCGGCCGTATCCATGAACATCTGGTCGTACCCCTCTTCCATGGCCGTGCTCATGGCCTCGTAGGCAACGGCAGCCGGGTCGGCACCGTGTTCCTTGGCGTAGAATCCGGCACCCACACGTTTGGCCCAGATATTCAGCTGTTCGATGGCAGCGGCTCTGAAGGTGTCTCCTGCGGCAACCAGGGTCTTTTTGCCCTGCATCTGGGCCCGGTGGGCCAGCTTGGCGATGGTCGTGGTCTTGCCCACGCCGTTCACCCCGACCATGAGGACGACTTCGGGGGTTCCGGTTTTGGCAGGACGTTTGGTTTCTTCAAATATCGCCACCAGTTCGGCCTTGAGCATATCCTTGAAGGCCTGGGCATCGGCGATTTCCTCGCGTCGAACCTTGGGCCGCAACCGTTCGAGGAGCTTGTGCGAGGCCTCGTAGCCCACGTCGGCCATGATCAGAATTTCTTCCAGCTCATCCCAGAACTCGTCGTCAAAGGAACCGGTCATGCTCAGGAGCTGATCGATCCGTTTGGAAAGCTGTTCCCGTGTCTTGGTCAGTCCTTCGGAAAGTTTCAGGAAGAGACGGCTCTGTTCGTCTTCCTCGTCTTCGAGGTCCAGGGCCAGGGCGAGGCGATACTGCAGTTCCGATTTGAACTCCTCGACCCGCTCGTATTCCATGTCTTCGAGCCAACGGTCGAAACGGTCGATGAAATCATCGGCCTCTTCGTTGGGGACTTCCAGTTGTTCCAGCAGGAAGTGCAGACGTTTCCAGAGCTCGTCGCCGCGTTCACGCACATCCGTCAGAAGGTGGGTGAGCCAGATGCTCAATTTGGGCTCGGCATTCTCCAGTGCGTTGACCAGATCCTGCTGCCAGAGTTCGAGTTTGGGGGCCTTGGGTTTGTCCTGGGTGAAGGTTTCGGGGAGGGTTTCCGACTCTGCAACCGGTTCTGAAATGTCTTCAGGAGCCGGAGGCGTGATCTGCTTGTCCGGCTCGGCCGGTTTTTGTTGTTTGGGGCGCAGGAGGCGTTTGAAAAGCGACATCTCCCGGGCAGGTTCGGGCACCTCTTTGTCGGGGGAGGGTTTGGGAGTTTCCTGACGGGGGGCTGTTGAGACCGGAGGTGACGGTGGTTCTTCCTGTGGTTTGCCCTCCGGCAGCGGCTCGGCTTCGGGTTGGCCCTTGCTTTCT
>CAYWJL010000041.1:0-10841 GCA_964458145.1 uncultured Desulfovibrionales bacterium
CAACCTATGTAAACCCGGAAAAGTGTGACGGCTGTAAGGGCGGCGAAAAGACAGCCTGCATGTACGTCTGCCCCAATGACCTGATGATTCTTGATCCTGATGAGATGAAGGCCTACAACCAGGAACCCGAAGCATGCTGGGAATGTTATTCCTGTGTAAAAATCTGTCCCCAGGGCGCAATCACAGCTCGTCCTTATGCTGATTTCGCACCCATGGGTGGTACCTCCATCCCCATGCGCAGCGCTGAAGACATCATGTGGACCATCCAGTTCCGCAATGGTCAGGTAAAGCGTTTTAAATTCCCCATCCGCACCACTCCTGAGGGTTCCATCAAACCTTTCGAAGGTAAGCCCGAAGACGGCGACATCGAAAGCGAACTTCTCTTCACCGAGACCGCTCTCGTAACTCCCAAGGAAGTTGTGAATCAGAAAATCGAGGTCGAGGAAGCTGATCTTTCCGTGACCTACGTTTCTGCTGTTCACAAGTAGTAGTGGTTGGTGGTCATTTATTCCGCTTTATCTATATATATAAATTTAAGGAGGAGCAAAAATGCCTCGTATTCCTGTAAAAGAAGAGCCCAGAGGGATTGCTCTCGCTGAGCCTACTGTTGAAGAACAAGACGTTGATATTCTGCTCGTCGGTGGTGGTATGGGTTGTTGTGGTGCCGCTTTTGAAGCCGTTCGCTGGGCTGACAAAGTTGGTGGAGACATCAAGATCATGATGCTTGACAAGGCTGCTGTCGAACGTTCCGGTGCTGTTGCACAGGGACTGTCCGCCATCAATACCTTCATGGGCAAAAACGCTCCTGACGACTATGTTCGCATGGTCCGCACCGACCTTATGCACATCGTTCGCGACGACCTGATTTTCGACGTTGGCCGTCACGTTGATGATAGTGTCAAACTGTTTGAAGAATGGGGACTGCCCATCTGGATTCGTGACGACGACGGCAAGATCCTCAACGGTGCCAAAGCCAAAGCCAAAGGCAAATCCATTCGTAACGGTGACACTCCCGTCAACGAAGGTAAATGGCAGATCATGATCAACGGTGAATCCTACAAGTGTATCGTTGGTGAAGCTGCCAAGAACGCTTTGGGCGAAGACCGTTACCTGGAACGTATCTTCATCGTCAAACTCCTCCTCGATGCCAACGAGCCCAACAGAATCGCCGGCGCTGTCGGTTTTTCCGCTCGTGAGAACAAGGTCATCCTCTTCAAGGCCAACGCAATGCTGGTTGCTTGTGGTGGTGCCGTCAACGTTTACCGTCCCCGGTCCACCGGTGAAGGTCTTGGTCGTGCATGGTATCCCGTATGGAACGCTGGTTCCACATACACCATGTGTGCACAGGTCGGCGCTGAAATGACCATGATGGAAAACCGTTTCGTGCCCTGCCGTTTCAAAGACGGTTACGGCCCGGTCGGTTGCTGGTTCCTCCTGTTCAAGGCCAAAGCCACCAACGCTTTCGGCGAGGACTACTGTGTCAAGAATGCCGCAATGATGGCTCCTTACGAGAAGCGCGGCTACGCAAAGGGCAACATCATCCCCACCTGTCTGCGTAACCACATGATGCTTCGTGAAATGCGTGACGGCCGTGGTCCCATCTACATGGATACCGCTACCGCCCTGCAGACCACCTTTGCTACCATGACCGAGCCCGAGCAGAAACAGCTCGAAGCCGAAGCATGGGAAGACTTCCTGGACATGTGTGTCGGTCAGGCCAACCTGTGGGCCTGTCAGAATATCGAACCTGAAAAGAGAGGCTCCGAGCTCGCTCCTTCCGAACCTTACCTGCTCGGTTCTCACTCCGGTTGTTGCGGTATCTGGGCTTCCGGTCCCGACGAGGATTGGGTACCCGAAGACTACAAGGTCAAAGCCGACAACGGTAAGGTCTACAACCGTATGACCACCGTCAACGGTCTCTTCACCTGTGCTGATGGTGTCGGCGCTTCCGGACATAAGTTCTCCTCCGGTTCTCACGCTGAAGGCCGTATCGCCGGTAAGCAGATGGTTCGCTGGGTTGTCGATCACAAGGATTTCAAGCCTGCCGTCGCCGAAAAGGTTGAAGATCTGGCCAAACAAATCTATCAGCCCTGGTATACCTATACTGAGAACGAAGGTATTTCCACCGACTGCGTGGTCAACCCCAACTTCATCAGCCCCAAGAACTTCATGATGCGTTTGATCAAGGCTACCGACGAATACGGCGGTGGTATTGCCACAAACTACATCTGTTCCGAGAATTCCTTGAACACAGGTTTCGACCTGTTGGATATGCTGGAAGAAGACTCTGTCAAACTGGCTGCTCGTGACCTCCACGAACTGCTCCGTTGCTGGGAAAACTACCACCGTCTGTGGACCGTTCGTCTGCACATGCAGCACATCATGTTCCGTAAGGAAACCCGTTACCCCGGCTTCTACTATCGCGCCGACTTCATGGGTCTCGACGATTCCAAATGGAAGTGCTTCTGTAACTCCAAGTTCAATCCTGCTACCGGTGAGACCGTTGTCTTCAAGCGGCCTTACTACAAGGTCATCCCTGATTAATAGGGCATGTTAAATAACTGCGGGCCGTCATGGCCCGCAGTTATTTTATGTTCATGAAATGGTCTATGCCAAAGCTATGACATCAGGGTTCTAGTTTCGGCTTAGGCCATTTTGTTCGTGTTATGGATGCATAAGATTGTTCCCCTGGAGGAAGATAATGTCTACAAGCAGCATTTTAGTAATTGGTGGGGGATTCAGTGGGATTACCGCCGCACTGGAGGCTGCAGAAGTGGGTCACGAGGTGTTCCTCATCGAGAAGAGCCCTTTTCTTGGTGGCCGCGTTTCGCAGCTGAACAAATATTTCCCCAAATTGTGTCCTCCGTCATGCGGACTGGAAATTCAGTTCCAGCGTCTGAAGAAGAATCCCAACGTGAAGTGCTTCACCATGGCCGAAGTGACCGCTGTGTCCGGCGGCGTCGGCAACTATGAAGTCAGCGTGAAAATTCGTCCCAGACACACCGCACCCCAGTCTGTCGAGCTCGGTGAGCTGGCCGGAAAGCTTTCCAAGGACGTGGAGGATGATTTCAATTTCGGTCTGAGTTCCCGCAAGGCCGTGTACAAGGATGTACCTTTTGCCTTCCCGTCCCGCTATGTGGTCGATACGGACAATCTGACGGATGCGGACAAGAATGTGCTCGCACAGAACGAGTACATCGACATGAGCGAAAAGGAAAAGGACATCACGCTGAATGTCGGAAGTATCGTCATTGCAACGGGTTGGAAGCCCTATGACGTGACCAGGCTCACCCTCCTGGGAGCCGGCCAGATCAAGGATTGCATCTCCAACATGCAGATGGAGCGTCTCTCTTCGCCCAACGGCCCGACCAACGGAAAGATCCTTCGTCCATCGGATAACACTAAGCCCAAGCGCATCGCTTTTGTTCAATGTGCCGGGTCCCGTGACGAAAATCATCTTTCCTATTGTTCCTATATTTGCTGCATGGCATCGCTCAAGCAGGCCGAATACGTTCTGGAACAGTATCCCGATGCCGAGGTCAGCATTTTCTATATCGACTTGCGTACTCCGGGCCGGTACGAGAATTTTGCCAGGAAGGTTCTTGCCCATGACAAGGTTCGTGCCGTCAAGGGGAAGGTTGCCGAAGTCAAGGAAGAAGGTGGCAAGGTTTGGTTGACCGTGGAAGATGCCGTTGCCGGGAGCAAGTCCACCGACGTATTCGACCTCGTGGTTCTCGCTACAGGGATGCAGCCCAGTCTCGCGGGCCAGTCGCTTCCCCTGGAGCTTCCCCAGGACGATGAAGGATTTCTGGTCAATGATGAAGCAAAGGGCATTTTTGTCGCAGGATGCGCGGGGCGTCCTTTGGATGTCATGAAGTCGGCACAGTCAGGAACGGCTGCGGCAATGAAAGCCATTCAGACGGTGAGAGGGAGGTAGTCAGATGGCCGAGAAAATCGGTGTATATTTTGATGGCGCAAGCATCGGACAGTTCCTTGATCTCGAGGCGCTGGCTGATGGTGTGCGCACTGCGTGGGGAAATCTTTGCCCTGTGGTGAAGGTTGTCCCGCATTTGGTGGGTAATGAAGGCAAGGCGCTGATCCAGTCCGATATCGACGAAGGGCTCATTGATTCGGTGTGCGCCTGCGGAACATCACCTCGTGTCGATGGTGATTTTTTTGATTTCGGTCCTTCGATCCTGGTGAACCGGGTCAATCTTCGGGAGCAGTGCGTACTCTCCTACGAAGATCCGGACGGGAACCCGTATGTCCCGGGCGAGGAAATTCCCGAGATTCTCATGGGAGTTGCCGTTGACTACGTCAATATGGGGGTTGTCAACCTGCAGAAGGCTGCTGTTCCTCAGGCCGAGGTCATCGAGATCACCAAGAAGGTCCTGGTGCTTGGTGGAGGATGGACAGGTCTGACCAGTGCTTTGGATGTTGCTGCCGCAGGGTACGAGGTCGTGCTGGTTGAAAAGCAGCGCGAGCTCGGCGGGTATGCCAAGAAGATGTACAAGACCATACCCATGAGCTATCCGTTCACCGAGGCCGAGGCGACGTCCATCGACGCCAAGATCGCCGCTGTCGAGGAAAACGCCAAGATCACCGTTCTCACGGGAACTACCCTGGAAAAGCTGGCCGGTATGCCAGGACAGTACACCGCGACTCTCAAGACGGGCAAGGAAGAGCAGGACATGCCCGTAGGCTCGGTGGTCACTGCCACCGGTTGGGTCGCCCAGGACAAGAAGTATCTCGAACCGTTCGGCTATAAGGCGTCCAAAAATATCGTCACCTCCATGGAGTTCGAAGAGATGGCGAAGCAGGGCAAGATTGCCTGTCCTGGTAGCGGCAAGGCGCCCGAAAGCGTTGTGTTTCTGCTCGGTTTTGGGGACAAGCTGGAATCGTTCGAAGCCGAAGAGGCAGCAGCCAAACAGGCTCGCATTGAAGCCGAGGCAGCAGGAGAGACTGAAGAGGAAGGCCCCAACGGCCGTAATTTCCTTGATAACCAGACCTGCAAGCATCTTCCCTTCTCCTCGGAAATCACTTCGCTCACCGCACTCAAACAGGCCAACTATGTTCGTGAGTTCTCTCCCGGCGCCGTTTCCTATGTGCTGTACGAAAACATGATGGTACCGGGTATCAACGAGCTCTACTACAAGGCTGCCCAGAACGATCCCGGGATCATGCTTGCCAAGGGTACCATCACCAGTGTCACCGATGCAGGGGATGGTTCTGTCATCGTCCTGGTGAAGGATACCATTCTTGGCGACAAGATCGAGATCAGGGCCGACCTTGTGGTTCTGCCTACGGCCATGGTACCGACAACCGCTGTGGAACCGGTCATCAAGCTGCAGTATCGCCAGGGCCAGGCTTTCCCCGATCTGGATCTCTTCGACGGGTATTGCGATTCAAACTATATCTGCTTCCCCTACGAAACCCGGCGGACCGGTATCTACACGGCAGGTTGTGTGCGTCAGCCCATGACCATGGCCACAGCCGAAGTCGATGCCTCTGGTGCGGCCCTCAAGGCCATTCAGTGTCTCGAGTCCTCCAACCGCGGTATGGCCGTGCATCCCCGCTCCGGAGACATGAGCTATCCCAAGTTCAACTTCCTGCGCTGTACCCAGTGTAAGCGGTGTACCGAGGAATGTCCCTTCGGTGCTTTGGATGAGGACGAAAAGGGTAATCCCATGCCCAATGTGGCACGGTGCCGCCGCTGTGGAACCTGTATGGGTGCCTGTCCCGAACGCGTCATCTCCTTTGACGATTACAACATCGACCAGATCGGTTCCATGATCAAACAGATCAAGGTGCCCGACAAGATCGAGGAAGGCGGACCCAGATTCATCATTCTCGCCTGTGAGAACGATGCCTATCCTGCCCTGGATATGGCTGCCATGCGAGGGAACAAATGGAGCCCGTACGTCCGTGTCATCCCCGTCCGCTGTCTTGGCTCCGTGAACACTATCTGGATTGCCGACGCCATGTCCAAGGGGAATGACGGATGTCTTCTGCTTGGTTGTAAATACGGTGAGAACTACCAGTGTCATTTCATGAAGGGTTCGGAGCTGTGTAACAAGCGTATGGATAATGTTTCCGAGACACTGAAAAAGCTCGGCATCGAGCCCGAACGTGTGGAACAGGCCCAGGTAGCCATCGATGAGTATGATAGAATACCCGAGATAATCGATGACTTCGTGGAAAGGATGCTCAAGCTTGGACCCAACCCGTTCAAGGGATACTAGGAGGAATGCTGCTATGTCCAATGCGTTAAAGGTACAGCCCGATCTGCAGTTTGTGAAGGATCTGCAGGACGTGGGCGGAGAGGACGTCAAGAAATGCTACCAGTGCGCAACATGTAGCGTTGTCTGTCCTCTTTCTCCGGCCGACAATCCCTATCCCCGCAAGGAAATGATCTGGGCACAATGGGGAATGAAGGATCTGCTGGTCAACGACATCGATATCTGGCTCTGTCATCAGTGCGGAACCTGTTCCACGCAGTGTCCTCGCGGGGCCAAACCCGGTGATATCCTGGCCGCCCTCAGGAACATGACCTACCGGAACCTGGTCAAACCGGCAGCCATTGGCCGCTGGATGAGCAGTGGATTGTTTCTGCCGCTGCTGCTTGCCTTTCCTGCCCTGATTTTCGGAATCATCTGGTTGATTCGTGCGGCACAGCTGGGAACCTTCTTTCCCCTGGTCGATGGCAAGGTCGTTTACGGAGCACTGTTTCCCGGTGACTTCACCATCGATCCTCTGTTCGGACTGACCGCCCTGTTCGTGGTTATCACATTTGCCGTGGGCATCAGTACCCTGATCAAGGGGTGGAACAAGACGGTGAAGAAGACGTTCGTGATCGGTTACAAGAAACCGACCATCACACAGGCCATCATCGATGTGGTCAAGAACGAAATCATCACCCATGCCAAATGGAAGAAATGTGGAGACGAGCCCGAGGATGACGACAAGTTCAAGGGCCATCTGACCCTCTTCTACGGATTTGTCTGTTGCGCCATCGTCACCGGTATCGTAGCTGCCGGACACTGGGGTGGTAAGTTGATCCACTTCATCGCCCCCATCGGCCATACACCCATGGCTTTGTGGAATCCGGTCAAACTGCTGGCCAACGTAGGTGCGATTCTCCTGCTTGTCGGTTTGACCCTGCTCACACGTCGCCGGATGAATCTCGATCCCAAGACGTCCAACTCGTCCTACTATGACTGGTATCTCCTCGGCGTCATCTGGGCCATCGCCCTGACCGGTGTCGGAGCCGAGGTTTTGAGGCTTGCTGGAGCACCTGCTTTTCTGTGCTACTTCACCTATTATTTTCACCTCATCGCCGTGTTCATGATGATCGCCTATCTGCCCTGGTCCAAGCTCGGGCATCTGGTGTACAGAACAGCGGCTCTGATTTATGCCCGGTATGTCGGTCGTTTGCCCATTGATGAAGAACTCGTCGAACAAGATAACGTTTTTATAGTCTAATCATACAGGAGGAGACCATGTCTGAAGCACGCAAGATTTTCCCCATAAATACATTCGTCGCTTGTCTCAAAGGTGAGGGCAAGGAAGCCAACAAGGAATCCCTGCTCGATATGCTCAGCTACATGGTGGGCAAGGACGTGGATGCCGAATTCCAGCCGTTTGCTATCGGGCTCACCAAGGCCTGGATCTACGAACAGCATCCCGAGCTGACCAACCTCAGCGCCTCCGGGCTGGCCGCTCTGGGTGAGAACGTTTCTGTCACGCCTTTGCCCGCTTTGGCTGCTGCCGAGGCTTCCGGCATTTTCGAGCAGCTCGCCGAATACAAGGCCACCATCGGTGCCAAAGATGCCAAGATCGAAGAGCTCCAGGGTGATGTCGAGGCCAAGGACGCCAAGATCGCCGACCTGCAGAAGCAGATCAAGGCTTACGAAGACGAGAAAAAGGGTCAGGCTGAAGAGCTGTTCATCACCTCTGAAAAGCGCATCGAAGAGTACACCAAGAAACTCGAAGAACTTCTCAAGGAAGTTGACGAGGTCAAGAAGAACGGTGTGGTTGTGGCCGGTGTTGCCGCCGCTGCCGGTGGTGCCGCTCCTGCCGAAGCCAAGGTCGATGAAGACTCTTTCGACTTTGGTGGCTCCAGCTTTGATGACGAAGGCTGGTAAGTCGCACGATCATAGTTCATACGGCAAAAGGCCTGGAGGAAACTTCCTCCAGGCCTTTTTTAGTGCAACATGATTTTGGTGGATCACTCATCATACACGATTCGGAAACATTCCCACAAGGACTGCTACGCCACGGGTATGAAGACGTTCGGACAAAAATGTATTTGAGCGTTCTGGATCTGTGAAATCGTAGAGACTGGGCATGCCCTGTCTCTAGACGTAAATACTGTAATATCAGGCTGCTGACGGGTCAATCACCCTCTACGGAAGACAGTTCGACCCATCGCTCGTACATGGATTCGAGTTCGTCGCTGATGCCCGCTAACCTGTCGCTGACTCTGGTGAATTCGGATGGGTCCGATGCATCGATGGCTGAAGGGGAGGCGAGCCTGGCCTCTATGGATGCCTTCTCCTGCTCGAGGATATCTATCTGCTCGGGCAGGGAGGCGAGTTCGCGTTTTTGATTGAAATTGAGCTTCGGAGGTCTGCAGCCTGTTCTGGCCGGTCTGGGTTTGCTCCGGTCGGGGATTTGTTGAGATGGCTGATCTTGATTTCGGTCAGCGGTCTGAGAGAGCCAATCGTCATACCCGCCGACATATTCCTGAAGATGCCCCTCACCTTCGAAAACGATCATGGAGGTAGCCACGTTGTTCAAGAAGGTCCTGTCATGACTGACAAGGAGAACCGTGCCGGCATAGTTGACCAGTAATGATTCGAGAAGTTCCAGGGTTTCCATGTCCAGGTCATTGGTGGGTTCGTCCAGGACCAGGACATTGGATGGCTTGGTGAACAGCTTGGCCAAAAGGAGCCTGTTGCGTTCGCCCCCCGAAAGCAGGGCAGCTGTTGTATTGGCCCGTTCCGAAGTGAACAGGAAGTCCTTGAGATAACCGATGACATGTTTGGTCCGGCCATTGATGGAGACTACGTCGTTGCCCTCGGAGACATTGTCGCGCACTGTTTTGGTTTCATCGATTCCGAGGCGCAATTGATCCGAGTAGAGAACCTCAAGGCGGGTCCCGAGGCGGACAGTACCGGAGTCTGGAAGCAACGAGCCGAGAAGGAGATTCAAGAAAGTCGTTTTGCCCGAGCCGTTGGGACCAAGAATACCGATTTTAGCGCCGCGGGTGATGATGGTGGAAAAATCGGTAATGAGGGAGGACTCATCGTAACTGAAACTCAGATGTTCCACCTGGGCAACGAGTTTTCCGGATTTCTCGGCATCCTGTGCGATCATGTTCACCGTGCCAAGGCGGGCGCGTCGGTCAGCCCGCTGATTGCGCAGTTCCTTCAAGGCTCGAACCCGACCCTCGTTGCGTGTTCTGCGTGCTTTGATGCCCTGACGAATCCATTTTTCCTCTTCTGCCAGTTTTTTGTCGAACCGATTCCATTCTTTGGCCTCGCTGTGGAGAAGTTCTTCCTTGCGGCGCAGAAAGGTCGGGTAGTCGCAGGACCAGTCATAGAGATGCCCTCTATCGAGTTCTATGATCCGGTTTGCCACGCGGGAAAGCAGTGACCGGTCATGAGTGATGAACAACAGAGCGTGGGGATAGGAAGCGAGAAATTCTTCGAGCCAGGCGATACTTTCGAGGTCGAGGTGGTTGGTCGGTTCGTCCAGAAGCAACAGGTCCGGTTCACTCACCAGGGCCAGAGCCAGAAGAACCTGGCGTTTGAGACCACCTGAAAGGGATGCGAAATCGGCCTGGGCAGGAAGCTTGAGCTTGGACAAGGTCTGTCGGATTTTCTGGTCCAGGGACCAGCCGTCACCATGATCGATCCGTTCCTGAAGTCCTGCCAGGCGTGTCAATGTTTCTTGGGAATGGTCGTCATGCTTCATCGCAGCGGTCAGACGGGTATACTCGGCCAATGCTTCGCCTGTTTCCTGGAGACCTCCAGCAACGACTTCAAAGACACTTCCTGAAATTTCACGAGGAACGTCCTGAGGAAGATACGCAATCCTGATCCCCTTTTGGCGAAAAACACCCCCTGCGTCAGGAAGAAGATCCCCCTGCATAACCTGCATCAAGGTGGATTTGCCGACACCGTTACGGCCGAGCAGGCCGATCCGGTCACCTTGGTGAACGACAAGATCGATGGCGTCAAAAAGCGGATGCCCTGTAAAGGAAAGGGAAACGGATTTCAGGCTGAGAAGAGTCATGGTTATGGTCTGGACACGTTGAAAGGAAAGAGAGGGTTGCTACAGGTATCCTCGAAGAAAGATCCCTGGAATGATTTCAGGCGAATTTGCAGGGGCAATTCATAACGTGCTCGTTTGTTTCTCGTCCCGGGAGGCGAGAAAAAACAGCGCTGCGGGAAATACGTACCTTGGAGAAACAGGGACGGGCGTGCGGGTCGTGACCGTGTACGATATACTCATTCAGATCCGTTAAAGATATACCGTGGTTCTATCATGTTGGCAGGCGAGAGAATCTCATCGAGTTGTTCCTGGGAGAGATACCCCTTTTCAAGTACGATGGCATACACGGTCTTCTCGGTGTTCATGGCCTCATGAGCGATTTCGGAAGACTTTTCATAGCCGATATAGGGGTTGAGAGCCGTGACCACGCCGATACTTTTTTCCACCATGGCTCGGCAGACATCCGGGTTGGCGGTGATGCCGCGCACGCATTTGTCGGCCAGGGTCATCGATCGCATTGTAGTTCCAACGGCTTTGGTTGCAGCATTTATCCGCACCGGAAA
>CAYWJL010000042.1:0-9596 GCA_964458145.1 uncultured Desulfovibrionales bacterium
GATCTTGAGCTCCCTCTGGGCCAAAGAGACGTTGGCGTTGACACCGGGCTGCTCACTTGTCTGGATCTCGGTATTGAGCTCAGCAATCTGGGTAAGAAGATTGTTGATGTCGTCGACTTCGGCCAGGATAAGATCGTTTGTCCGTGACTCGAGAGCATCGAGATCATCAGCGAGCATACCTATGGTCTCAAGCATGGTCTGGCTATTTCCAAGCAGGGCACTTCGAACATTGGCATCGTCAGGACGTACGGAAAGATCCTGCCAGTCCTTGAAAAACTGGGCCATGGCATCGTTCAAACGTCCTTCCTGGTTTTCGTTGAAAAGGGCCTCAACGCTTGTAAGATTGGTATTGAGCGTCCCCCATCGTTCCTGATCCGAAAGCTTGCTCGTGTACTGGCTTTCAATGAACTCATCAAAAATGCGGACCACTTCGGTGGCATCAACGCCCGTGCCGATCTGGCCGGGTGCGGTATTCAGGGGGGCGTTTTCCTCGACGAGAACCTTGCGACGGCTATACCCCTGGGTATCGACATTGGCGATATTGTTGCCGGTCACCTCGATCTGAGTCTGGCTCAGACCAAGTGCCTGCCTGGCAATGTCCATGGTCCCGAAAATGCCGCTCATTAGAGTCTCCCGCTTATGAGTGTGGCAGTCTGTGTTCTGGCTGCCCACCGCCCATGGCTGGAATAGGTGTGCCGGGTCTTGGGCATGACCTGCTTGCGAAAAAAGGAAAGCAACCCGGTGCTCTGATCACGCAGGGCATTGGCGATCTCGGCATTCATGGCCGCCTTGCGTGCGCATTGCTGCTGGGTCGTATCGATATCGGCCGTCAACGTGGCAATGAGCCTTTGCTCATCCTTGGCAAACAGCTCCTTGATGTCCCCAAGTCGCTTCGCCTTCGGGGATAAGGAAGAGATGCATGTCTTGACCCACGCCTTTTCCGAAGCGATCTGGCGCAGAAGCTCCTGAATGGAGAACTCCAGCCCGGCAACAGCCTGGGGGGAGTCCTTCTTTAAAAGTCGCAGCTCCTGATCGAGGAGCATGGCAAGAAGCATAAGCCCCTTTGTCTGTCGTGAAAGACTCTGGATGATGAGTGTCTGCATATCCTTGTCATATCCCTTTGGTTGGATGTGCCGGAAGAAGTCGTCCGTATGGGGCCGGAAAAAAAGGTCCGGCGATTATATCTATGCAAGGTTTTTACCAACTATGACACTCCCCCGCTCCACATGTCTTTTTCATGATCGACCGGCAACTACTGCCCCCTGGTCCCCCCCAAGGACTCCTGCAATCTATCCTCAAGGAGGAACCCGGACTGACGGTTTTTTGACCCGTCCCATGAAAAAACCCGCATCTTTCTACCTGCCGGGGCGAAAAATGCGGGAATTTATCACGATGTACCAAGCGTGCCTGCAACCTTGATCAGGCCGGACGGCTGTCCCTATATGGACGCAGCCTCACAATGCACACAGACAATTATCATACATCTCTGGTAAATTTGGACGTCGTTTTATCGGAGCCATGTTCCTGCTCGATCTTCTGAATCAGCTGTTCGAGCTCTTGCATGGTCCCCGGATCATTTGCGGGAAGGGGAGAGGACACAGGAGAGAACGTTTCCACACGCGTGCCGCTACGAGTCGGAAGCGGATTGAGCCGAGCCGCTTCTGCGCCGAGAGGCTTGAGCGGTGCGGCATCCTGGCTGGCCTCGGAGAGCTTGGTCTTCAAACTGTCATAGAGCATCTTGCCAAGGCCGACCCCACCGGCATCCGCCATTTTCTGCGAGAGCTCCCGATCGAACATGGACAGATAGAACTCTTCTTCCTTGCTGTGCAGATAATCGTCCTTGGGCACGGTGGCCCGCATCTGTTCCCACATCTTGCCCATGAAAATGGACTCGAACCCCTTGGCCGCTTCCTTGAGCTTTTCGTCCCTGTCAGGACCATTACCCAATTGATTGCCAAGCCTTTCGAGCTTTTTTTCATCCGTGAGGGATGCGACATCCTGCGCCTGCAGGGAACCCATGCTGGTTATTCCCATTGTCCACCTCGCATTTGCTTGTACAGCCGGAAAAACACGTTCTTCATGCCCCAAAATTGACTATATCGATTCCAGATCGGCGTGCAATGCGCCGGCCGCCTTGAGTGTCCGTAAAATGGACATGATATCTCTGGGTGTGGCCCCGATGGCGTTCAAGCCATTGACGAGTTCCTGGATATTGGCCCCTTCCACGAGAATGAGCCGTTTTTTCTGTTCCGCAACCTTGACCTGGGTATCCGGGGTGACAGCCGTCTGGCCCTGGGAAAAAGGCTTGGGCTGGGAAACCTTGGGCGATTCCTTGACCACCACGTTCAGATTACCGTGGGTCACCGCCACCTGGGAGAGGGTCACATTGCTGCCGAGCACCACGGTTCCGCTGCGCTCGTCAATGACCACCCTGGCCCTGGATTCCGGCGAACATTGGATATTTTCAAGGGAGGCCATGAGGGGTACGAGATTGCCCTGATACCGCTTGGGGATCGTGAGCCGGATGGAGGCGATATTTTCCGCGTGGGCATAGTCTCCGCCCAGGGCCTGGTTGAGGCTTTGCACAACCTGCTCGGTTGTCGAAAAATCCCTGTCACTGAGATGAATGAGCATGGAATCCTGCTTATTGAAAGCAAAGGGCACTGCCCGCTCCACTGAAGCGCCTCCGGGAATCTGTCCCACTGTCGTGGTATTCTTGGAGGCCTGGCCACCCTCACCGCCTGCCGAATATCCGCCAAGGACCAGCGACCCTTGAGCCAAGGCGTAGACTTTGCCGTCGATTCCCTTGAGCGGGGTCATGAGCAGCACTCCGCCGTACAGACTCGAAGAATCTCCCAGGGAAGAAACAGTGACGTCCAGCTTGGCTCCGGGCCTGGCCGATACCGGCATCTTGGCCGTGACCATGACTGCGGCCACATTCTTGACCTTGAGGCTGTCCTTGTCCACGCGCACACCCATCTTTTCGAGCATGTTGACCATGGACTGAACGGTGAAGTCCGTGCCCGACTTGTCCCCGGTTCCGGAAAGCCCGACCACCAGACCATACCCAACGAGCTGGTTGGTGCGGACGCCGCTGAAGGTGGCCATGTCCTTGAGTCTGACGGCACCGGCTGAAGGGGCCAGAAAAGCCATCACGCACATTGCCATGAAGATGACAGGCATCGCCATGAAAAGGGGATTCTTTCGCTCTGATTGGAGTACGCTAGGCATGTCGTGTCCCGTTGAAGTCATCAGTTAAAAAGGCCATACATTGTCGAGAATCCTGGCCAGCCAGCCGGGCTTCTGCTTGTCGGCCAGAACACCCTGCCCGTAGAGTTCTATGCGGGCATCGGCCATGGCCGTGGACTCGATGGAATTGTCCGGTCCGATATCCCTTGAGCGGATGATCCCCCTGACCACCACGATCTGGGTTTCGTCGTTGACCCGAACCTCCCGGCCCCCCTCGACTTCGAGAATGCCGTTGGCCAGGACACGGACAACACGTACGGACACGGTGGTTGTCAGATAATTCTCACGCTTGGTCTCGCCGTCACCGGAAAAACTGCTCGAGCTCCCGGCCTTGATCGCCGGGGTCGTCCCGATGGGAATCCCCTTGAGATACCCCTCGCCCATAAAATTCTGGACACCGAGATTGAGACTCGAATCCTTGCTCGCATCTGTCGAGGCCTTGTTCTTGGACACCGTGTTTTCCACGATGTTGATGGTTACGATATCTCCCACACGTCTGGCCCTGCTGTCTGCAAAGAGGTAATCGGCCTGCCCCGGATCAAAAAGCGAACCCGGGTTTTCTTCGGGCGGGATGTACTCGTTGGCCGAGGTGTAGACGGGTTCTGGCAGGGCATGTTTTTGCGGCGTGGCGCACCCGGCAAGAACGATGAAAACGAAAAAACACAGCCCGACAAGCCGTAGTGCCCTCAAGCTCGAAACGGCAAGGACGTCACGTATGAGATAAAAGCGTCGATGTGGTGACATGGTGAACCCTTTGAACAAGTAGTTTTGAACTGCCTGTGATCCTTGACCTAATGGACAACGACCGTGTCCTTGTCCCTGACACGGGCCAGAACCTGCTTGTTACTCTGCAAATTACGAACCATGATGGACTTGCCGACCCGTCCGTCTTCCAGGGCCTCGGCCGGAACCTCGAGGCGAATGGTCGGACCTTCGAAAATCAGCGAAATCCGGGCTCCCCGGCTGATGGTGGGCAAAAGTTCGATATTCTTGTCGTAGACCACCTCACCGGTCCCCATGGGACGTATCACCCTCCAGGGCCCGCCTCTGCCGTTCCACACGCCCCCCCTGAGATAGGCCAGATTCTTGCGCTCGAAACGCACCACGGTCGGTACGATCACGCTCCCTCTTCGAAGGGGTCTGGCTGCACAGGGGACGGTCACCCAGACATCCACGAACGCACTTGCCGAAATCCGCCGGACAATGTTTTCTTTTTCATCCACCACGTTGATCCTGAAAGATACCCGTCCGGGTTCTATCGTGCGTGAGCTCGTAATGGCGAGGGTGTCCCCGATGTCGGGCACGAACAAACGATCCGGAAGACGATATTCCCGAATGGTCACCTCCGCCTGCATGGAAGAAAAAGCCTTCGTCAAAAAGTTGTCGACCTTGCGTCTGATCTCCTTGCCCGTGATCACGTGGCCGCCCCGCTGAACCTGGATCTGATAAGGGATGTCCAAACTGCCCGGAGCCATTGCCACACGCTCCAATGCCCTGCGCACCATCTCTGCTGAAACGATCATCTTTCCCCCCTGCCGGTCGGGAGCGTCTGCCACTTTGAGCTGGGCAAAATGCTCCAGAAAGACCGTGGATTCGGGTCCGTGAGCCACAGCCAGATTCCCCAGCCGGACTTCAGGCCCCTCGACGCACACGGCATCGGCGAACACGAGACGCTCGATCATTTCTCCGCCGGCCCTGCCGGCGCCCACAACCACGAGGCAGCAAAGCAGGAGAATGATACGTGAGGCATGGACCTGCAAAGAGGACATCATCTCACCTATCGCTTCATCTGGTTGGCGGTCTGCAGCATGTTGTCGGCCGTGGTGATGGCCTTGGAGTTGGTCTCATAGGCCCTTTGGGCAACGATCATGTTCACCATCTCCTCAACGAGATCCACATTGGAGGATTCGATGAATCCCTGGGCAAGGGTACCCACATTGTTCTCACCGGGGGTGCCTTCCACCGGGTCGCCCGAGCCTTCGGTCTCCACATAGAGATTGCGTCCCTTGGCCGTGAGACCGGCGGGATTGATGAACGTATACAACGAGATGTCACCTTCCTGCAGCGATGCACCGTTCTGATCGAGGGCGGTTATGTGTCCGTCTTCGGTGATGACCACGTTCTGGGTCTCTGCAGGAACCGTGAAATTGGGCTGCAGCCTGTAGCCGCCCGAGGTAACCAGCTCCCCGTCACTATTGAGTTTGAAAGACCCTACACGGGTGTAAGCGTCATCGCCGTTGGCATCCTCGACCCGAAAGAAGCCGTCTCCCTCGATGGCCACGTCGAGCTGATTGCCGGTGTTGGTCAGATCCCCTTCGGTAAAGATCTTGTGCACATCCACGGCCCGAACGCCCATACCGATCTGAATGCCCGTGGGCAGTCTGTTCCCGGCCACGTTCTGGGCCCCGGATATCTTGAGATTCTGATACATGAGGTCCTCGAATTCCGCCCGGCTCTTCTTGAACCCGGTGGTACTCACATTGGACAGGTTGTTGGAAATCACGTCGATGTTGCGCTGCATGGCCACCATGCCGGAAGCTGCAGTCCACAATGATCGCATCATGGTTTCTATCTCCTCGCTTTATACGTTGTCGTCGTACGTGACGCGCCCCTGACTGCCGGCCGCCTCGCTTCTACGGGCTCAAAACTATGCCTTGCCCACGGTGTTTATCAGTTTTTCATCCATGGACGAGGACGTGGTCATGATCTTTTGCTCGGCCCCCACGGTACGGGATACCTCGATCATGCGGACCATCTCCTGCACAACTTCCACATTGGAATTTTCAAGAAATCCCTGATAGACAACTGCGTCCTCCGAGGCTTGCTCTTCAAGCGGTCTGTCCTGAGGACTCTGAAAGAGGTGCTGCCCGACCTGCTCGAGGCGCTCGGGGTTTTCAAAACCGACTACGGCGATTTTCCCCATGACATTGCCGTCGGCAGCAAGCTCTCCGGCATCGTTTATCACGAGATTCGAACCCCGGGGGACACGGATGGCCCCGCGTTCTCCCTGCAGTTCATTGCCATGGGCGTCGACAATGGCTCCTTCGTTGTCCAGCCGGAAGATCCCGGTTCGCGTATAGCGTATGCCTTCCGGCGTACTCAGTTTGAAAAATCCCCTGCCTTCGATGGCCAGATCCAGGGGATTGCCTGTCATGGTCATCCCTCCCTGAGAGAGATCGACATCCACAGAATTGATCCTTGTCTGGGAGACCATGGCATCCTGTCCGGGCTGTTTCTCAAAGGCGTTGCAAAAGGACATGGCCATCCTCTTATACCCGGTCGTGTTGACGTTCGCCAAATTATTGGCGATCAGATCAAGACGCTTTGCCTGGGTCGTACTCCCGAAAACCGCACTATATACCGCTGCCTGCATGCTCGTTACCCTCCATTGCTCACTCTTCTGCTCTCTCTTCAAGCAACAACCCTGCCAAAATTCCTTTTTGCCTTCACCGGGCTGACGTAGGGGAAAGCGGATTGCATGTGGGCATTTTTTGCCGCGAGAGGGGCCGGTTCGAGGGATGCGCTGATGGCCGCTTGGGGCGAGGTCAAAGAAAAAAGAAGTTGACAAAGCATGAAAATTCGACAAAAGGGAAGAGCTTTCCGGGCGGATGTAGCTCAGCTGGTAGAGTACAAGCTTCCCAAGCTTGGTGTCGCGGGTTCGAATCCCGTCATCCGCTCCACTCCGAGAAGTAATGACATAACCGATGTGGTAGGGTTATTGAGGGGTGGACCATTTGGTCCACTTTTTTTTTGGAAACAAATGCAGACAGATACCAAGAACAAGCAGCTGACCTCCATCCTGACGCCCCTGAGCGCCGATCTCGGCGTGGAACTCTGGGGAATCGAACTGATTCTTTCCTCCCCCAAACATCGGGTGGTTCGCATATTCATAGACAGGCCGGAAGGGGTGGACATCGACACATGCGCTGAATTCAGCAGACATGCGGATCTCATCCTGGACGTCGAGGACATCATTCCGGGCACATACACCCTCGAGGTTTCCTCGCCCGGCCTCGACCGGACCTTTTTTTCACCAGGCCAGCTCGACGGATTTCTTGGCAAAGAGGTCAAGCTGACGCTTACCATACCAAGGGACGGCCGCAAGAATTTCAAGGGCATCCTGACATCGCGGACCGCCGACAGATTCACATTGACACTTGAGGACGCAAGCGTTCCCGAATTTTGCTGGGACGAGGTCCGCAAGCTCAAACTCGTCTTTTCGGGATGATCACTCGGACCGTTCATCATCAACACCCCAAATGCATGCCGTATCATATATAGTGATGAAAATGATATGCATGCCACGACATTTCAACCAACCGTCATCCGAATCCTCGTGATTCCAGGTAGCAGCGGAGAATTCTCATGGGCATGGAGCTAAAAAAAGCAATCGATCAGATAAGCAAGGACAAGGGTATCGATCGCGACCTTCTCGTGGACACCCTCGAAGAGGCCATCAGGGCCTCGGTGGTCAAGAAGTATGGCGACGATCTCGATATCGAAGTCAGCTTCAACGAAGAGATCGGCGAAATCGAGGTATACCAGTTCAAGGTCGTGGTCGATGAGGTCGAAGATCCTTCCCGGGAAATCACGCTGGAGGATGCCAAAATCCACGATCCCAACGTCCAGGCGGACGACGAGGTCGGTTTTCGCATGGAAATCGAAGACCTGGGAAGAATCGCGGCCCAGTCGGCCAAACAGGTCATCATCCAGCGCATGCGCGACGCCGAACACGAGATCATCTACGAAGAGTACAAGGATCGGATCGGAGAGATCGTCGGCGGGATCATCCAGCGCAGGGATCGCAACGGCTGGGTCATCAACCTTGGCCGTACCGAGGCCATTCTCCCCAAGGGTGAACAGATTCCCAGGGAGCGGTTTCGTCAGGGAGATCGTGTCCAGACCTATATCGTGGACGTCAAACAGGAAGGACGCGGCCCCCAGGTGGTGGTTTCAAGATCCCATCCCGAGTACATGAAGGCCCTGTTCAAACGCGAGGTACCCGAGATCGACGACGGTATCGTGACGATCATGGGTGTTGCCCGCGATCCGGGCCTGCGGGCCAAAGTGGCGGTCATCTCCCACGAAGCCGATGTCGATCCCGTAGGCGCCTGCGTGGTAGTCAAGGGTTCGCGTATCCAGAACATCGTCCAGGAATTCCGGGGAGAACGGATCGACATCGTGCTCTGGAATCCGGACATCACCACCTATGCGGTCAACGCACTCTCCCCGGCGAGCATTACCAGGATCACCGTGGATGACGACGAAAAGACCCTCGAGGTGGTCGTACCCGATGACCAGCTCACCCCGGCCATCGGGCGTAAAGGCCAGAACGTCAAACTGGCTGCCAAACTCCTGGGCTGGCGTGTCGATATCTTCACGGAAACCCGATACGGCGAGCTCAACAAGAACCGGCAGGGGCTGGAACAACTTGCCAGTGCCGCTGAGATTGGCGTCGACAATCTTCTTGAAGCCGGTTTCGAGGATGTGGACAGTGTGCTTGCAAGTTCCGAAGAGGAGCTCCTGGACATCGAAGGGATCGGTGAAGAAAACGTTGCCGATCTGAAAGCCGCTGCAAATCTGCTGAGCCAGACCGAGGACGAGCCTTGCGAGGATACTCGTGACGAAGATGGCGACGCGGACACCGAAGCGATGGAAAAAAACGACGATCAATAGACAGCGCTCCCTTAACGGGGATCACGACAACCACCAATTTCATACACATAACATTATTTTTCGACCTGCTATGCATCCACCAGACCGATCTTCCCGAATCGAACCGGGGCATCACCTCCCGCATCAGGGCGGCCATGTACCCATACGCATGTGCGTGATTTGCCGGCAACGATTGCCAAAATCAGAGATCATACGATACACATGTCCCCACGAAGACGAAACAGCATTATGTGCTGATCCTACCGGGAAACGGCCAGGACGGGGTTTCTACGTGTGCACAAGCAGTGAATGCATGAAAAAGTTCAAGAAGTTCAGGGGCTGGCAGAAGAAATGTAGGGGGGAACATCATGACCACTAAAATGCGAGTAAGAGAATTATCCGGTGAACTCGGCATTTCAAACAAGGAGCTGATCAACCTGCTCCGCAAGCTCGAGATCAACGTCAAGAGCCACATGAGTGGTTTGACCGACGCAGAGGCCGACCTGGCCCGCCAGGAGTTCCACCAGACCGCCAAAGAACCGGCCGTGGAAAACAAGCGCGTGCGCTCGGGCGTCATTGTCCGCAAACGAAAGAAACCGGCCAGAAAACCCAGGGAAGAGGCTGTCGAGGCCCCTTCTCCGGACGATGCGCAGGAAACGCCTAAGGATGAGCCGGCCGTTACCCCTGCTTCT
>CAYWJL010000042.1:9606-10779 GCA_964458145.1 uncultured Desulfovibrionales bacterium
CCTCTTCCCCATCGACACGGAGAGGCCAAAAGAGAGGGTCAAGGGGCGGGTCGAGGGATGGGTGAACTTCTATCCGTGCGCGGCTGTTTCCAATTACCTTCACGATACGCAGGAAACGGCCGAGGACGAGCCGGCCGTCACCCCTGCTTCTCCCGCCGTGGAGGAGACCGAGGTAACCGAACCGGTAACGACACCCGAACAGGCAGAAGAAGCGCCCCAGGCCCAGGCCAAAACCGAGACCGCCCCCCCGGCCCAAGAAAGTTCCGCCAAGGAATCCGCTTCCGAGGAAGAGGACGAAGACAAGAAATCGCCTGAAAAAAAGCGGGGCAAGCGCAAAAAATCCAAAAAGAAAAAAGCCCCTCAGCCCGCCCCTCAGGTCAAGATCATCTCCCGACCCGACCCATCGCTGGCACCGCCTGTCACTGAAACCCAAGAGGCGGCTGCGGACAAGAAAAAGAAACCTTTCAAGAAAAAACACCGCCGGACAGTAGAGGCGGACGAACTCTATCGCAAGGTTCGCCAGGCCGAAACAGCCAAGCCGGGTCTTGTGGGGGGCCGCAAGGGACGTGGCAAGAAGGGCCGCAGAGGCAGGGATCAGGCTCCGGTCAAATCCATGGTCACCACCCAGCCCATCAAGGCGGCCAAGCGCAAGATCCGTATCGACGAGGCCATCAGGATCGCCGACCTTGCCCAGCAGATGGGCATCAAGGCCCAGGACCTTATCAAGAACCTCATCGGCATGGGCGTCATGGCGACCATCAACCAGTCCATCGATGCGGATACAGCTGCCATTATTGCCGCGGATTTCGGCTATGACGTCGAAAAAATCGGATTCTCCGAAAAGGAATTCCTCGCACCGGTTCATGAGGACAAGGAAGAGGATCTCCTCCCCCGTCCGCCGGTTGTCACCATCATGGGACATGTCGACCATGGAAAGACCTCCCTGCTCGATGTCATCCGCAAGTCCCACATCACCTCGGGAGAAGCCGGTGGAATCACCCAGCATATCGGTGCCTACCATGTGACCACTCCCAGAGGCGAGATCGTCTTCCTGGACACTCCCGGCCATGAGGCCTTCACGGCCATGCGAGCTCGGGGCGCGCAGGTGACCGACCTGGTTTACTCTGTCAACCGGGACCCGAGCAAATGAGAAAACGGATGTTGCTTTATATT
>CAYWJL010000043.1:0-10733 GCA_964458145.1 uncultured Desulfovibrionales bacterium
ACGACATCCGTTTCAACCCTGCTGCGTAGATAAAAATTCTCATCCCGGAAACATCCGCCTGAAGAGTTATAACAAAGCGCAGGGTCTTCCTGGGGATGCGGCTTATTGTGATATAACCATGGAGAATTTCTGTCTAACGGTTTGGAATACAAGACCAAAAACGGGTGTTTGCTTGTTATTTTTTTCTCAATTTGTCTTGACGACAAATTGCCTGTGATTTAAGAACCCTGCATCTATGCGTTTGGGGCTGCACTGCAAGGTCCCGATTTGACGTGCCAACAGGTTGAAACTTTTAGAGAACAGAGAAACCATGAGTCTTCAAGACGGATTGTACGGGCGGAAGAAAAAAATTGTCGCCACGTGGCTGGATGCCTTTCTGGAGTCCTACAAGTCCCAGGGAGCCAAGTTTTTCAAGGAAACCGGCAATGAATTTGCCAACCCGGTGGGAACCACGTTTCGGAGCTGTCTTGACGGTTTGTTGGACTACCTGCTCCAGGATGGTCACGAGGAAGGCCTCGAGCAACTCATCGATGGTGTAGTCAGAATTCGCGCCGTCCAGGGTTTCAAACCCTCGGCTGCCGTTGATTTCGTGTTCAGCATCAAGAAGATCCTCAAGGACGAGATTCGCGCGGATCTGGCGACTCCCGAGGGGATCCGTGAGTGGGAAACCATCGAAGCCCGCATCGACACCATGACCCGTGTCGCCTTTGACCTGTACATGGCCTGCCGGGAAAAGATCTGGAAGCACAAGGCCAATCATCTGTACAACCGAACCAATAAGCTCTTGAAAAAGTCCAACCTTATAGAGGAGGTCACAGACTGAGGTCTGTTTATTTTTTTGTGGTGCAAATCTAAACGAGGTAGAGGTAGATGAAAGCACTTTATTCCCTGTTTCTGGTATTTGCTCTCGTCGTGGTCTCCGTACTCGGAGCGGGAGCAATGGGGTGGCACTCCCTTTTTGGGACCGTCATTCCGTACGCGGCCTTCTTGTTGTTCGTCATCGGATTCTGTATGCGAGTCGTTGATTGGGCGAAGTCTCCGGTGCCCTTCAGGATTCCGACCACCTGTGGTCAGCAGAAATCGTTGCCATGGATCAAACACTCTAAAATCGAGAATCCTTTCACGACGTCCGGAGTTGTCGTGCGGATGCTTCTCGAAGTTCTGTGTTTCCGGTCATTGTTCCGGAACACGAAGAACGACCTGAGATCCGGTCCCCGACTGGCCTTCAGTTCGAGCAAGTGGTTATGGCTGGGCGCTCTTGCCTTCCACTACTCCTTTCTGATCATCGTCATTCGGCACATGCGGTTTTTCACCGAACCCGTGCCGGGGCTCATCTCCGTATTCGATGCGGTTGACGGTGTGCTCCAACTCGGGGCTCCCACCTTCTATCTCACGGATGCTATCTTCATCCTGGCCATCGTTTACCTGTTTATCAGGCGACTGGTCGTTCCTCACATGCGTTTCATCTCCCTGGTGGCCGATTTTTTTCCTCTGCTGCTGATCCTGGCCATCGGCGGCACCGGTATCGCCATGCGCTATTTCATCAAGACCGATGTCGTCGCCGTCAAGGAACTGACCATGAATCTGGTCCAGCTGCATCCGGTCATCCCCGAGGGTATCGGCGTCATTTTTTATGTCCATCTCTTCCTGGTCTGTACCCTGCTCGTGTATTTCCCCTTGAGCAAACTGATGCATATGGGCGGTGTTTTCATGAGCCCAACAAGAAATATGGCCTCCAACAACAGAGCTGTCAGGCACATCAATCCCTGGAACTACCCTGTTCCCGTCCATACCTATGCCGAGTATGAGGACGAGTTCAGGGAGAAGATGATTGAGTCCGGCCTGCCGGTGGACAAGCAGGAAGGAGTGGAGAATGTCTAATCTTCCAAAAGCAGACGAACTAGCGAACAAAATCGATTACATGCCCCCCAAAGGGGACTGGATGGACCTTCCCCTGGAGATCAAGGACGGAAGGTATTGTTATGCCTCCAACGCCAAGAGCGTCGAGTATGTGGGCCTGCCCAACGCCAGGAGCTGGAATCCTCTGGACGACGACTGGAAGCTTCCGGAAAACTGGCAGGAGATCATCCTCAACGGCATGCGCGAGCGACTCGATCGTTTCCGGACCTTCAAGGTTTTCATGGACGTGTGCGTCCGTTGCGGTGCCTGTGCGGACAAATGCCATTTCTTCATCGGTTCCGGTGACCCCCGGAATATGCCCGTTCTCAGAGCTGAGCTGCTGCGTTCCGTGTACCGCGGGGAGTTCACCAAGGCCGGGAAGATTCTGGGCCGGTTCGCGGGTGGTCGCAAACTGACCGTCTCGGTGCTCAAGGAATGGTGGTACTATTTCTTTCAGTGCAGTGAGTGTCGCAGATGTTCCGTTTTCTGTCCCTACGGGATCGACACGGCGGAAATCACCATCATGGGCCGCGAGCTGCTCAATCTGGTCGGTCTGAACATCGACTGGATCGCCACCCCTGTCGCCAATTGTTACCGCACCGGTAACCATCTCGGCATCCAGCCCCACGCCTTCAAGGACATGCTGGACTTCTTCTGTGAAGACATCGAAGAGATCACCGGCATTCTTCCCGAACCCTCCTATAATGAAAAGGATGCGGACATATTGTTCATCACCCCTTCGGGGGATGTGTTCGCCGATCCGGGTACCTACACCTGTATGGGGTACCTGATTCTGTTCGAGTACCTCAAGCGGGAATACAATCTCAAGGTGACCTGGTCCACCTACGCTTCCGAAGGCGGTAATTTCGGTTTCTTCACCTCCCACGAGACTATGAAACGCCTGAATTCCAAGATGTACATGGAGGCCGAGCGTCTCGGTGCCAAGTGGATTCTGGGCGGTGAGTGCGGTCACATGTGGCGTGTCATCAACCAGTACATGGATACCATGAACGGGCCCGAGTATCAGAAATCCCACATGGAAACACCGGTCAACCCCATCACCGGAACGGTGTTCGAGAACGCCGCTTCGACCAAGATGGTTCATATCTGCGAGTTCACCGCAGATCTGATCAAGCACGGCAAGCTCAATCTGGACAAGTCCAGAAACGACAACATCAAGCTGACCTACCACGACTCCTGCAACCCCGCACGCGGCATGGGGCTTCTGGACGAGCCCAGGTACGTCATCGAGAATACGTGCAACCATTTCTATGAGATGCCCGAGAACACCATCCGTGAGCAGACCTTCTGCTGCGGCGGCGGTTCCGGTCTCAACGCCGGTGAAGATGACGAATTGCGCATGATGGGCGGACTGCCCAGAGCCAACGCTGTCAAATTTGTCCACGACAAGTACGGTGTGAACACGCTTGGGTGTATCTGCGCCATCGACAGGGCGGTTTTCCCCGATCTCATGGACTACTGGGTTCCCGGGGTCGAGGTGACCGGTATTCACGAACTTGTGGGTAACGCTCTGGTCTTCCCCGACGAGCAGGAAAGAGAGACCGATCTGCGAGGCGAACCCCTGCCTGGTAAGGAGGATGAATAATGTACGATAAAGGTGCGGTGATTGCCGGCCTGGCCGTGTTTGTGGTCCTTTTCTCGTTTCCCTTCTGGTACAACACCGGATCGGCGGCCTACAAACAGCCCCAGCCCGAGCTTCCCAAAAACAGCAAATATTGTGTCGAGTCCAAGGATTGGATGCGTGCCGAGCACATGCAGCTGCTCAACGACTGGCGGGACGATGTCGTTCGCGAAGGCATGCACGAGTATACGAGTACCTTGAATGGCAAGCATTATCACAAGAGTTTGGTCAAGACCTGCATGAAGTGCCATGACAGCAAGGAAAAGTTCTGCGACAAGTGTCATGACACCATGGATGTCTCTCCGTACTGCTGGGATTGTCACGTAGCTCCCAAGGAGGCCAAGTAATGAAGAATACACGTAGAAAATTCCTCAAGATTGCAGGGTTGGCCGCCCTTGGATGGAGTGTCAGACCCGCTTCGCGGCTTCTGGCAAGCGGTGGTCACGGCTCCCATGGGGCCGAAGGACTGTTCCTGTCCTCCAAGCACGGCGCTCCCAAGCATGGTCAAGGACTCCATGCCGGACGATGGGCCATGGTCATCGATACCCATAAGATGACACCTGCCATCGAAAAAAAATGCGTCGCGGCCTGTCATACGAACCATAATGTTCCGACCATCGATTCCAAGCAGAACATCAAATGGATCTGGTCCGCCCACATGCACAATGTCTTTCCGGAACAGGCCCACGAACATGTTCCCGACGTGGACACGAGGACGACCCTCGCTCTTTGCAACCATTGCGCCCATCCCCCGTGTGTTCGGGTCTGTCCCACCAAGGCCACCTTCCAGCGTGAAGACGGCATCGTGATGATGGACTTCCACCGCTGTATCGGATGCCGGTATTGCATGGCTGCCTGCCCCTACGGCTCCCGCAGCTTCAACTTCATGGACCCGAGACCGCATATCAAGGACATCACCCCGGAATTCCCCACCAGGACCAAGGGTGTTGTGGAAAAATGCGAGTTCTGTACCGAGAGACTGGCCGAAGGAAAGCTCCCCTATTGTGTGGAGGTGTCCGAAGGTGCCATGGTTTTCGGTGATCTGGAAGATCCCGAGTCCGAAGTGCGCAAGGTTCTTGCTTCGCGGTATTCCATTCGAAGAAAACCCGAGCTTGGAACGGAACCAGGCGTCTACTACTTAATATAAGAGGTGGGTAGCTATTCTCGAGAAAGTTCTCAAAGGAAACAAGGTTTATTGGGGCTGGTTGGCTATCCTGCTGGCGCTTATGACCGTCGGTGCTGTGTGCTACGGCATGCAGCTTGTCAATGGGTTGACCATCACGGGGATGAGTCGTGATGTGTCCTGGGGATTCTACATCGCCCAGTTCACCTTCCTGGTCGGTGTGGCAGCATCGGCCGTGATGATGGTCATTCCCAAGTATCTGCACGATTTCAAGACCTATGGCCGGGTGCTTATCTTCGGTGAGTTCAACGCCGTTGCCATGGTCTGTCTTTGTCTCATGTTCATCATCGCCGACCTGGGCTCTCCCCAGCGTCTCATGAACATCATTCTGCATCCCACGCCCAACTCCATGCTGTTCTGGGACATGATCGTCCTGAACGGCTATCTGTTCATCAACATCTTCGTGGGATGGATCACCCTGCAGGCCCATCGCAAGGAAGTGGCTCCTCCCAAGTGGATCAAGTTCTTCATCTATCTGTCCATTCCGTGGGCAGTGAGTATCCACACCGTGACCGCGTTCCTGTACTGCGGCCTGCCCGGTCGTGGCTACTGGATGGACGCTGTCCTGGCTTCCCGCTTCCTGGCTTCGGCTTTTGCCGCCGGACCCGCCTTCCTGATCCTCCTGCTGTATATCGTCAGGGCGACCACCAAGTTCGATCCGGGCAAGGAATCCTTCAAGGCTCTGGGCAAGACCATAGCCTACGCCATGTCCGTGAATCTCTTCCTGGTTCTGTGTGAAGTCTTCACTGTCAATTACAGCAACATTCCCGGTCACCTGCACCACTGGCATTATCTCTTCTTCGGTGACGGCGTACTGGTACCATGGATGTGGACTTCCATGACAATGTGTGTCCTCGGCGTTCTCGTGCTGATCGTTCCCAGCAATCGGGAGAACGACAATATGCTCATTGCCGGATGTCTGCTCGTTTTCATCGGAGCCTGGATCGACAAGGGACTCGGCATGATCGGTGGTGGCTTCGTGCCCAATCCGCTCATGGAAATCACCGAATATGTTCCGACTTCCCTCGAACTCGGGGTCTCCCTCGGGATCTATGCAGCCGGATTCTTCATTCTGACCCTGCTGACCAAGATAGCCGTCGGGGTCAAGATCGAGATCGGCGAATAAGCTCACCATCTGAACGCACAGTCTTGAAAAAGCAAGACTGTGCGTTCTTTTTCGATGCGTAACAAGCTGTTTTCGGGAAGTTTTTGATCCGCAGGCCTGGCGTTTTCAAAAAGTGGATCAGCCCGAAAAAAGGTGCTAAAAAGACTTGCGTCCCGGAATCTTCGCGTCTATGACCTCATGTAACTTTTGGAGGGAGGTCATACACCACTCCGGTAAGTGATCTTACCTAATCAACTCTTTTGGAGGTATGTATGTCTTATAACGTAACTGTCGATGCCGAGAAGTGTGTTGGTTGTGGCGAATGTGTCGATGTCTGCCCCGTTGAAGTGTACGAACTGAAGGATGAAAAATCCGTTCCCGTCAACGAGGAAGAATGTCTCGGATGCGAATCCTGCATCGAAGTCTGTGAACACGACGCCATCACCGTTGAAGAAGCGTAATTGACGCACAGGCCCCCTTCCCCAGGGGGCCTTTTTTTTCTCCTCTCCTTCCCTTGCACTCTTTCCCCGAAACATTTAAGCCCTTTTTCGGTAATTCGGTCGGCTGGCTTTTTGGGTAGCCCGGCCGTTGGTATTTTTTTCACGAAAACCCCGGGTGGATCCGCCTGATCCGGCCAGTATGTGGCCGAGAATGGGGATCCATGTGTTGTGAGGTTGTTCCCATGTCTCTCGATTTTTCCAAGTATTTCGATGAATACAAAAAGCTTGTCGCCGGTGCGGACAAGGCTTTCGCCCAGATTCAGCAGGCCTGCCCCGACAAGGTGACCTGCAAACAGGGCTGTTGCGATTGCTGTTACGCGCTCTTTGATCTGACCCTCATCGAGGCGATGTACCTTAATTATCACTTCAAGAAGCTTCCCCAAGACATCAAGAACCGTGTCTATCTTCGAGCGGACAAGGCCGACAGGAAGATGGCCGTTGCCAAGAAAAAGGCTTTCAGGATGCAGGAAAAGGGGGAGGCCCGGGAGGAGGTACTCAAGATGGTGGGGCAGGAGAAAATCAGATGCCCGTTTCTGGGAGATGATGACCAGTGCGAGATGTACGAGCACAGGCCGATCACCTGCCGTCTCTATGGAGTGCCTCAGGAAATCCGAGGGCAGGCCCATGTGTGCGGATTATCCGGTTTCACACCGGGTTCCCAGTATCCCACGGTGAAGGTCGAACGTCTCCAGGACTCTCTTGTTCTGTTGAGCAATGCTTTGGTCAAGGGACTCGATTCCAAATACGACAAGCTGGCTGCAGTGTTTGTCCCCGTGTCTTCGGCCGTACTGACTGTGTATGATGAGGATTATCTCGGGGTAGAGCGGGGTATCAAGAAGGCCAAAAAGGCCCAGTGGTCGGTTCGGAGTTGATCTCATCGGATCCCTTGCAGGGACTCAAACCGTTCAGGACGAGAGCATGACAAAGACAAAGATTCTTACTCCGGACCAGGAAGAGCAGAAGCGGTTCATGTACGAGCGCATGGGCAAGAGACGGCGCAAGTTCATTGACCGGATCGGGTATGAGGCCTGGGATCCCTTTGCCGAGCCCAACGATCCCATCGACATTCGCATGGGTCCGGCCCGCATGACCGCACAGCAACTCGTCTCCGAGTTCATGAAGGCTCAGAGGACCACGGATGTGGGCGCTGCCTTCAAGGAAGGTGTTGAGGCTATGGCTCTGGGGGTCACCAAGCATGACGAAAAGATCAAGGCCATGTATGAATTTTCGCTGTGGTACAGTACTCTGCTCGCCAGGCAGGGAAGAAATTTTGACGGTGAGTTGATCTGAGAACAGGTAACGATACAAGCCGCTGTTCCACGAACCATGAGGAGGGAACATGAGCGACAAGGACAAAAAGCAGATAGTCGAAGATTTCAAGGATGACATGAGGGCTACCTCGGATACCGGAACCGGCCACTACAATCTGGCCATGACCTATCTGGGGGAGCGTGATTTCGAGGCTGCCGAGAAGGAACTTCGCCTGGCCATCCAGGAGGAACCGGAGCTTGCAGAAGCCTATGTGCAGTTGGGCGGGATCGCCATGTACAGAGGTGATCTGGACAGCTGCATGAGCTACAACAAGATGGCTGCAGAAATCCGCCCCCGTTTTGCAGTTCCCCACGGGAACATAGGGTTTGTACATCTGCAGAACCAGAACATCGACAAGGCCATCGGGGCGTTTCGCAAGGCGTTGTCATTTGACCCCGGTTTCCTGCAGGCCCGAACAAGCCTTGGAGCCGCCTATCTGATGCAGGGCGATGCAACTGCCTGTCTCGAAGAGTGCAAGAAGGTCGTGGAGCAGGAGGAGCATTTCGGTCCTGCTTGGAACAATATCGGGCTGGCACATCTTGAGATGGGCGAGAAGGCGGAGGCCAGGGAAGCCTTTGACCAGGCAATGGCCTCGGGCTACGATGTACCTGATCAGCTTCTCCAGGAAGCCCAGGATTAGTTCGGTGCGCGGAGAGTTGGGGAATATAAAAAAAATCAAATTCTATCTGGACGCTCATTCGATATTGAGATAGAGATTGAGCGTTTTTCGTTTTATCCCTATGTGGTGTTTTGGGGACGAATCCAGCTTGAATGTGCTCAGATGAACCTGGGGAACCGGTAATCGAATCGGTACCCTTACGGAAATTCAGGTTGACAAAAACGGCGCTTTGTAAGAAAAATCACAAAGTTTAATAGCTTGATTCTTAAGATGTCGAGGGAAGTATTCCGGTTAACAAACCTGAAGCTTGTTATGCGGTTTTTCTTGAATCCGGTGTAAACCTTAAAGGAGGAAATGCGATGGCTAAACGTGAGACTCCATTGCTGGACCAGCTTGAATCAGGTCCATGGCCAAGTTTTGTGTCCGATATTAAACGGGCAGCAGAATCAAGGCACAAAAACGAAAGAAACGTTGAGTATCAGATTCCTGTCGATGTTTGTGACGACCTTCTGGGCGTTCTCGAACTCTCCTATGAAGACGGTACCACTCACTGGAAGCACGGCGGGATCGTCGGTGTTTTCGGTTATGGTGGTGGCGTTATTGGTCGTTACTGTGACCAGCCCGAAAACTTCCCCGGCGTTGCTCATTTCCACACCATGCGCGTCAACCAGCCTTCCGGTAAGTACTACACCTCCCAGTACCTGAACGATCTTTGTGATCTCTGGGATTTCCGTGGTTCCGGTCTGACCAACATGCACGGTGCCACCGGTGACATCGTCTTCATCGGTACCACCACCGAACAGCTGGAAGAAGTCTTCTTCGAGTTGACTCACAAGTTCGACCAGGATCTCGGTGGTTCCGGTTCCAACCTGAGGACTCCGGCCACCTGTCTGGGTCAGTCTCGTTGTGAATTCGCCTGTTACGACACTCAGGCTCTCTGTACCCACCTGACCCAGGAATATCAGGACGAACTCCATCGTCCCGCATTTCCCTACAAGTTCAAGTTCAAGTTTGACGGCTGTCCCAATGGTTGTGTGGCCGCCATCGCCCGTTCCGACCTTTCTTTCCTCGGTACCTGGCGCGACGAAATCCGCATCGATCAGGAAGCCGTTGCCGGATACGTTGGTGGCGAGATCCAGCCCAACGCCGGTGCCTTTGCCGGTCGTGATTGGGGTGCATTCGACATCCAGAAGGAAGTCATCGATCTGTGTCCCTCGCAGTGCATGAGCCTCGAAGACGGCAAGCTGGTCATCGACAACAAGGAATGTACCCGCTGCATGCATTGTATCAACGTCATGCCCCGCGCTCTGAAGATCGGTAACGACCGTGGTTGTTCCATGCTCTGCGGCGCAAAGTCCCCCATTCTCGATGGCGCCCAGATGGGCTCCCTGCTCGTTCCTTTCATCAAGGTCGAAGACAACTACGATGAGATCCAGGAAATCATCGAAAATATCTGGGACTGGTGGATGGAAGAAGGTAAGAACCGCGAACGTCTTGGTGAGCTGATCAAGCGTCAGGGCTTCCAGAAGCTCCTGGAAGTGACCAACATCAAGGCTATTCCGCAGCACATTCAGGAACCCCGTTCCAATCCCTACATCCTGTGGAGAGAGGACGAGGTTACAGGCGGCTGGGAACGCGACATCAACGAGTTCAGAAAACATCACGCAAGATAAGGGGGTTCCAAAATGGCATTTATCTCATCCGGATACAATCCCGATAAACCGATGGAAAACAGGATCACCGATATTGGTCCTCGTGATTTCAACGATTTCCTGCCTCCTGTCATCAAGAATAACTTCGGGAAATGGGAATATCATGAGATCCTGGAGCCCGGCGTCCTCATGCACAAGGCCGAAAGCGGCGACGAAGTCTACACCGTTCGTTGTGGCGGCTGCCGTCTGATGAGCACCGAGCACATCCGTGAGATCACCGAAATCGCCGCAAAGCATTGTGACGGTTACCTGCGCTTCACCACTCGTAACAACATCGAGTTCATGGTCGACAGCAAGGACAAGGTCGCTCCTCTGAAGGAAGATCTGCTTGGCCGCAAAGGCCCCGGTGGCGACTTCAAGTTCCCCGTCGGCGGAACCGGCGCTTGTATCACCAATATCGTTCACACCCAGGGCTGGATCCATTGTCACACTCCGGCAACTGATGCTTCCGGTACCGTCAAGGCCACCATGGACGAACTTTTCGAAGAGTTCACCAACATGAGACTGCCTGCCATTCTGCGTATTTCCATGGCTTGCTGTCTGAACATGTGCGGTGCTGTTCACTGTTCCGACCTGGCTATTCTCGGTATCCACAGAAAGCCGCCCATGATCGACCACGAGTACATTGACAACTTGTGCGAAATTCCTCTGGCCGTCGCTTCCTGTCCTGTTGCCGCCATCCGTCCTTCCAAGACCGAGATCGAGACGCCTGCCGGCGAAAAGAAAACCGTCAAGACCGTTGCCATCAAGAACGAGCGCTGC
>CAYWJL010000044.1:0-10647 GCA_964458145.1 uncultured Desulfovibrionales bacterium
GATTCATAGAGTGCAGACATGGAATCCGGGTTCACGAAAACGGTGGGGGTGGGTTCCTGACGCAGAAAGGGGCAGATATGGAATCTGCCCCTACGGGATTTTGGAGAATGTTGTTACAGGTGTTTTTTGTATGTATGTTTCCGCTATGGATCAGCCCTCGATGGCCCTCTGGTCATTCCCCGACAACCTGTCCTGGTCTGCCACCATATCCTCCATGCCCGCCTTGAGTTCCATGGACAGCTGGGCCAGTTCGGTGATGGCCTGGGCCGATTCGGTCATGGCGTTGGCGGTTTCTTCGGATATTCTTCTGATGGAGTGCATGGCCTCGCGGATTTCCTCGTTGGCAGCCGATTGTTCCTCGGCCGCGGCAGCGATACGCATGACCTGATCCGCGTTTTCCTGGATTTTTTCAACCATGTCCTCCAGGGACTTGCCCGAACGATCCGCCAGACCCGTTGTCTGCTCGATGAGCTCTCCCGACCTCTGGGTCGCCTCGATGGAGGCCTGGGCGCTTTTCTGGATAGACCCGATAGACACGCCGACTTCCTTGGGGGCGACCATGGTCTTTTCAGCCAATTTACGGACCTCGTCGGCTACCACGGCGAATCCCCGTCCGGCATCGCCTGCCCTGGCCGCCTCGATGGCCGCGTTCAGGGCCAGCAAGTTGGTCTGGTCGGCGATATCGGAGATGACTCCAAGTATATCCCCGATCCCCTGGGCCTGCTTGCCCAGCTCGCCCATATCCCGCTGCATTTCCTGGGAAACCCCGGCCACGTTTTCGATCAGACCGACCATCTCCCTGACAACTTCGGAACCCTCTCTGGCACTTGCCTGGGTCTCTTCGGCCAGATTGGCGGCCATGGCCGCGTTTCGGGCCACATCGATGGCCGTGGTGCTCAACTGCTCGATGGCCACCTGGGTCTCCTCGGCCTGGGTCAGCTGGATATCGGCACCCCGGCTGGACTCTTCCACCTGGGCCGCCAGCTCCTCGGCAGCCGTGGAAACCTGTTCGGCCACGGCCTCGGTCTTTTTGGCCACGTCGGCGATATCCCTGTTCTGCTGCTCGATGCGCTCATGCTGGGTTCGAATTTCCGTGAGATCCACCCACAGGGAAAGGACTCCCAAGAGATTGTCATCCATATCGAAAACCGGTGTCGCGGAGATGGAAACATGCTTCGCCACACCGTCGGGAGTCGTGTACACGACCTCTTCATTGATCTGCTGTTTCGCCTTGAGGCTGCGCTCGGCAATGGTCTCCCCGGCCTTGGAACCATGGACCAACTCCTGCGATGACTTGCCCAGACACGCCTCGCGACTCAAATGCGTACCCAGCATGTCGATCATGGGCTGATTGATGAAGGTGAACTGATTACGATGATCGATGACCGCTGCCGGGAGGGTGATCCCTTCCAGCACCCCGGCGGCGAATCCCAGTTTCTTCTTGATCTCGCCGGCCATGGCATTCACCGCCTTGGAAGTATCTCCTATGGCGTCGTTGCGGTCGTATTCAGCCCGGGCATCAAGATCGCCCGCAGCGATTTGTTTGGCTATCTCGGCCAGATGCAGCAAAGGACGCATCAGGACACGAAGCACGATCCAAACAATGATCGTGAAAAGGATGGTCGCACCGATCACAACGGCGATACCGGTGATCAACGCTTTTCGATCCATGCCGAAAAGCATGCCGGTCTCGTCCAGGGAAACCCCGACATACCATCCCCATGGAGCGAACAGGCGAACATGGGCGAACCATGTTTCCCCATCCAGGTCGAAACGCAGATCGGTTTCCTTATGGGTTCGGATGTCATCCCAGACCCCCGGAATGATCGATTCCAGCTGCATACCCTCGTGATTCGGATGGATAAGCAGTTTTCCCTGATCGTCGATCAGGAAGGCATACCCATTGCCGGCCACATTGACGGCATCAAAAAACGCCTCGAATTCAGAATTCATTATTCTGGTTCCCACAAAAATCACGGCCGTGATCGTGCCGTCCGGATCGTGCACGGGACGATACAGGGTGAGATACTCTTCCCCGACCACCGTGGCCATTCCCCTGTACTCTTTGCCCTGCATCACTGTCCGGTAAACCGGACTTGAAGATGGGATATAGGTGCCGACAACACGCTCGCCCTGTTCGTTCTTGATGTTCGTACTGACCCGGATGAGCTTGCCGGGAACAACCTGAAAGATGGTCGCGGCCGTGGACGAGATGTCTTCGATCCTGTCCACCAGTTCCGTGGCTCCGTAGCCCTTGTTCAATCCCACATACATGGTGGGTATGGATATGGTCTCGGACTCGAGGGTGTTCTGATTTTGAACCGTCACCTCCATGGGTTGGTCCTTGTTGACGAAAATCCCGCCATCCCGTTCGATATCACGCATCATGGTCGCCACCGGTCCGCGAAACTGCTTCTGCAGGGACTGATTCTGCATGGCCAGGACATTGAGCAGGGTATCGGACACCGTATTCAGCGAACCCTCGCCCAAGGTATGCAGGGTCTGCCGGGACTGCAGATAATTGAGTGTGGAAATACCGACCACAAGGACAATCATGACCACAACGATTCCGGCTATGATCTTCTGATAAAAATTCAAACGCATGGTTCCTCCTGAAAGGTGATCCCGGGTCCTGCATATACCGAACAGGACCTTATGAAAACATGGTGTAGAATGGTACGGAGTCTTCCCGAATGCTGCAATCTCGTTACAAAAATGTCATGGCGTATGACCTGAATTTCCATTTCGTGTGCATCCCAGGCCCTGTTTCAGCACAGCAAGGGAAACATCGCATGGAACAACCGGTTGCAATCTTGAGTCATACGGTTTGCATCCGGTCGTCCCTGCGACGATCGAATGATGGAGGACTTCATGAAAAGCAATAATCAAACCAAGTCAGTCAAACTTCACATTGCCTCAACCAACCTTCGCAGAAAGGCCAGATTGGCCCGGTCCATGGCCAAATCCTCGTCCTTGGGTGTCTCCAGAATCATGGGCACCCTCAAGAATCTTTCATCCCGCATGATACGGGAAAAGCCCTGTTCACCAATGAAGCCCTGCCCCAGATGTTCATGGCGATCCCGCTTCGCTCCGCACGGAAATTTGGAATCATTCATGTGGAAACAGCCGATCCGTTCCACGCCGATCAATTCATCCAGCCGGTCGAATGTCGCTGCATATCCCTCGGGACTCGCCAGGTCGTACCCTGCTGCAAACACATGGCAGGTATCGAAACAGATTCCCAGCCGATCGGTATGATGCGAGCCGTCCAGAATGGCGGACAATTCCTCGAAATCGGATCCCAGGTTGGTGCCCTGTCCGGCCGTGGTTTCCAGCAGCACCCGCACCCGGCTGGTTCCGCTTTCATCCAGTGCCCGATCCAGATTCTTCACATAGGTGGCCACCCCCTTGCGCACCCCCGCTCCAAGGTGTGAACCGGGATGGGTGACCAGATGGTCCACTCCGAGAGTTTCAGCCCGGCAGAGTTCTGCGGCGAAGCCTTGTACGGACCGTTCCACCTTGACGGGGTCCGTACCTGCAAGGTTGATGAGATAGGAATCATGGATGAACACCGGATACGGTCCCCACTTTTTCCAGGCCCGTGAAAAATCAGCCAGAATCTCCGGCTCGAGGGGAGGGATCTTCCACTGCCTCTGATTGCGGGAAAAAATCTGCAGAGCCGTTCCTCCTACCCGACAAATACGGTCAAAGGCCAGAGGCAGACCGCCGGAAACCGGCATATGGGAACCGACAAAACGGGTGGGAAAAACAAGCGGTGAGTTCTTTGTAAACGTCATATGATTATTGGGAAAAAAATATGGTCAACACGATAAACCCGGTGTATGCATGAAGAACGACCATACACCATCGACTTTTTTTTGGAGGAGCGACATGTCTGATCTGATCCTATGGAAAAATCAAGAACTCCGAAAAATCAAACAGGACATGGAGGAACTGCTGACCTGCTTCATGCGGGACTTCAGCCACCCCTTTTATCACGACATACTGGCCAGTGGGCCGCGAATCGCCACATTTGAAAACGAATCGTCCTTTGTCGTCAAGCTGGACATTCCCGACCTGCGTACACAAAGCCTGGAAGTGACCCTGATCAATCACGACCTGATCATTCAGGGGGAACAATTCCGCTCGCACCAGGCCTCCTCCCAAAAATTCTCCACACGTGTCACCCTTCCCGGACCGGTGCAGGAAGAGGACGTCACGGCAACGTACCGGGAGGGGACCCTGGTGATCACCCTGCCCTGGAAAACCTCACCCCGAGCGAGAAAGATTCAGGTGACCATCCCCTCATGACCGGTCACATCCTATGAAGATCACGGAATAACAAGGAACCGACAGGGACTTTTCGTCAAGGAGAACATGCATGAGCGAACACCATACAACGTACGAAATACCCGTTTCCCAACTCAGATGGCGTATGGACCCGGCCGACCTTCCCTTTGCCGATACCAGCGAAATCGATCCCCTGACCACCATCCTCGGCCAGGACAGGGCCGTCGAGGCTCTTCACTTCGGCATAGGCATGCGCAGTGCCGGGTATAATATCTTTGTCACCGGCCAGGCTGGAAGCGGCCGTATGGAAACGGTCAAACAGCTCGTCGAGGAGGTGGCCGGAACCAACACCAAGGTTCCCGAAGATCTCTGCTACCTGCACAACTTCAAACATCCCGAGGCACCCGTCCTGCTCCGCCTTTCCCCGGGCAAGGGGCACCAACTCAAAAAGGACATGCACGACCTCATAGAGACCCTGAAAAAAGAGGTCCCCCAACTGTTCGAAAGCCAGGAATACATCGATCGCAAAAGCGATATCAGCGATGCGTACGAAAAAAAGACCACCAAATTCTTCATGGCCCTGGAGAAAAAGGTCAAGGAAGCCGGGTTCGCCCTGGTGACCATCCAGGGCAGACAGGGACATCCCCCCGACGTCATGCCCATGGTGGACGGCGAGCCCATGCCCCTGGCCAAGGTGGAGCAGATGGCCGACAAAGGACGCTTTCCCAAGGACGAGCTGGCCAAGCTCAAGCAGGATTACCAGGAAATCCGCCAGCAGATCGATGTCACGTTCAGGGATATCAGAGAACTGCAAAAAGAAATCCATGACAAGAACAAGAAGGTCGATCAGATCATGTTCGCCAACCTGGTCCGTGAGCACATCGATCACCTGACCGAGGCCTATGACTCGAGCATACTCAAGGAGTATCTCTCGGACATGATCGATGACATGCTGGAAAACATGCGCATCTTCCAGGCACCCTCCAAAGAGACCATGATGGCCCAGGCCATGATGCCCATGGGGGACCCGTTCACCCAGTACACGGTCAATGTGCTCACGGATCACACCGATCAGAAGGGAGTTCCTGTCATCGTGGAAAACTATCCCACCTACCGCAACCTGTTCGGTTCCATAGAGCGCATCGTGGACAGAAGCGGCATGTGGCGCACGGATTTCAGCAAGATCAAAGCGGGTTCGTTCATCAAGGCCAATGGGGGCTACCTCATCTTCAACCTCATGGACGCCCTCATGGAACCGGGCGTCTGGCCGGCCCTCAAGCGGGCATTGAAGAGCCGGAAGATGGAGATAGAAACCTATGATCCATTCTATCTTTTCACGACGACCGGACTCAAACCCGAACCCGTGGACATGGACGTCAAGGTCATCGTGCTCTCCAACAGCTATGTGTACGCATTGCTTCGGGCCTTTGACGAAGACACGGCCAAGATCTTCAAGGTCCGGGCGGATTTCGACCGGAGCATGGACAAGACCGAGGACGCCATCCTCTCCCTGGCCGCCTTTGTTCGCAGCCAGACCGACTCCCACGATCTCAAGCCTTTTGATCGGACAGGGGTCTGCTCCCTGGTGGAGCAGTCCGTGCGCATGGCCGGGCGTCAGGAAAAAATCGCCACCACATTTCCCCTGCTCGGCGACCTCATCATGGAAGCGGATTATTTCGCCACTCAGGATCAGGCTCCCAAGGTCACGGGCGAACACGTGCACAAGGCCATCGAGGCCCGGATCAACCGGTCCAACCTCATCGAGGAAAAAATCCAGGAGATGATAGATCGCGGCTCCATCATGATCGACACCAGGGGAGACGTTGTCGGTCAGGTCAATGGTCTGGCCGTGTACGCCCTGGGGGATTACATGTTCGGCAAACCCAGCCGGATCACCGCGACAACGTCCATGGGGAAAGCCGGAATCATCAATATCGAACGGGAGGCAGATCTTTCCGGAGCCACCCACAACAAGGGGGTGCTCATTCTGTCCGGGTATCTTCGCGAAAAATACGCCCAGAACAAACCCCTGGCCATGAGCGCGTCCATCGCCTTTGAACAGAGCTATTCAGGGGTGGACGGGGACAGCGCCTCCTCCACCGAGGTGTACGCCCTGCTCTCGAGCCTTGCACGCATCCCCATCAGCCAGGGGATCGCCGTGACCGGGTCCATCAACCAGAAGGGCGAGATCCAGGCCATAGGCGGGGTGAACCAGAAAATCGAAGGATTCTATTCCTGCTGCAAACACATGGGGATAACACAGGAACAGGGGGTGATCATCCCCCAGAGCAATGTCAAGGATCTCATGCTCCGCCACGAGGTGGTCGAGGCCGTGGAAAAAGGGGATTTCCACATCTGGGCGGTTGCCCATGTGGATGAGGGCATGCGGATTCTCACGGGAAAGGACCCGGGTGATCGGCAGGAGGACGGCAAGTATCCCGAAGGAAGCATCAATGGCGCGGTGGACGCCAAGCTGACCGACCTGGCCGAGGGGCTGAAGAAGTTCGGGGCATCCGGGGAGGAACCACAAAAGCAAAAATCTTGATACACACAATCAGCCGACAGCAAACCAAAAAGCCCCGCATTCCTGTGGGGCTTTTTCATCATACAACGAATCTACACCAAACAGCCTCAATACGTGGTCACATACCTGGACTTGAAACAGAGATCGAAATCCTTGTCCTCGAGTTCGTCCTGATGAACCATGATCTGGTTCTCGGTCAGGTTTCTGATGACCACATCTCCCTTGAGAACGATCCCTTTGTCAAAAACAATGTCGCCTTCAACCTTAAGCGAGGTACACTTGAGCAGAGAAGGCGCCCCATGGGGGAAACGGGCCAGAAACTCGTCCACCTTCATGAAATACCGTTTGTCCAGATCGATGATAATGGGTCCCAGGGTTCTCTCGGGGTTCGGAACCACGGTTTCATCATCCGAGAGGACGAAATTGTCCGACATGACGTTGAGCATGTCGTTGCAGGTCTTGACCGGGGCGAACCTGGTCCTGGGGACCTGAAGAACCTGGGCGTGGCGGAAGGAGGAAATGGCCGAACCCATGGCGGTCTCGAGCTGGAAGATCCAGGGAGATTCCGGGTTCCGGGGATCGATATGTTTGCTGTTGACGATGAGATCCAGGGGCATCATCCCGTGATAGACAAAAACCTTTTCCAAAACCTTGAGATTGACCCAGATGGAATTGGTGTTGAAAAAGCAGTACTTGTTCACATTCTGGAACTCGTCCATGCTCTCGTCAGGACACTGGGCGACCTCACGCAGAGCCAGCCGCCCGCTCTCCTTGAGCCGGCACAGGTGGCCGCCTTTTTTGTCCGCAGGGGTCCTGTCGGTCACTTCCATGAGAAAGGGAAGATCGTTTTTGACCATGAACCCGAAGATACCCGGATCCACCACCGCGCCGAGATTGTCGGAATTGGCGATAAACGCGTATTCGAACCCGGCCGCAAGGAGCTTTTGCAGGGTTTCCGAGGTAACCATGGAGGTATAGAGATCCCCATGTCCGGGCGGGTTCCATTCCAGTTCCGGGTTTTCGGGCCAGACAGCAGGCGACAGATCATCCTGCATGATTTTGGGAGATTTATGCTGGATAAAGGCCAGGGGCACCCGGGTGGAACCGTTGTCGAATCCCTCGATGGCCAGCATGGTGTCCAGATGAGTCCGAAAACTGTTCATGAACACCAGGGGGACTTCCTTGCCGGTCTTTTCCCGCATCCTGAGAACCTGACGGACAATGATATCCAGGAAGGTCCGATCACCGCGTACCGGCAAGAGACTCTTGGCCTTTTCAAGGCCCATGGAGGTGCCGGAACCTCCGTTGAGCTTGATGATGGCCAGCTTGCCCAGGGCCTTTTCTCCGACCTCGACACATTCCCGGGCCTGCTCATAGGTGGGGATATCTTCATGGCAGACCGGGGAAATCTGCTCTTCAGCCAGCTTGCCCAACGACCCATGGAGCAACTGGTGATAATAATACTTGGTTACGTTGATGACGATATCAGGAAGTCCGTGAGCCTCCATCTTGAGCTCGAAAGGTTTGAACTTCTGGGACGGAGCAAAGGTGTTGACCTTTAAAAAACGTATCAGTGGAGAGCTCTCTTGCACAAAACCTCCTTCTAGCTATGGGGCTGTTCGTGTGAGCCCGGGGACTTCGGTCCATGTTGTGAGGAGTCGCGAAATTCCCGTCATCAAGTCGTGATCAAGCGTTGTCCTGTCTTCTGGCAGCCAGCCATGCAAGGGTCTCACGAACATCCAGGGTTCCCGCATAGATGGCCTTGCCGGTGATGACACCCTGCAAACCCCGCTTGGCAAGAGGATAGAGTTCCTGGACGTCCTCGATGGTGGAGATGCCTCCGGCCGCAAGCACGGGAACCGATGCCAGATCCACCAGTTCTTCCATGGCCCTGATATTCACGCCCGATTGCATCCCGTCTCTGGCGATGTCCGTGTAGATGAAAAAACTCGCACCCTGGCGTTCCAATCGGGGAACGACTTCTTCCACACGCACCCCGGCATCCTCGACCCATCCCCGGGTCTTGAGCTCGCCGTCCCGGGCGTCCAGGGAAACCCCGATCTTCCCGGGAAAGGCTGTGCACAGACGCTCGAACATATCCGGATCTTCCAGAGCCATGGTGCCGATGATCAGTCTGGTGACTCCTGCGTCCAGATAGGCACCGGCCACGTCCAGATCACGGATGCCGCCACCGAGCTGGACAGGGATCTCGATGCGCGAGCACATATCCTTGATGAGATCGAAATTCTTGGGACGCCCGCTGAAGGCCCCGTCCAGATCGATGACATGGAGCCACTGGGCCCCCATCTCGACCCATTGACGGGCCATTGTTGACGGATCCGAGGCAAACACCGTGACCTGATCCTCGATCCCCTGTTTGAGACGCACGCATTGTCCGTCCTTGATATCCACCGCTGGGAACAACATCATAATCCGAGCTCCTCAAGACATTGGGCCAGACCTTCCCTGGCCATCTGCTCGGCAGTGACCCACCTGCCCTTGCGTTTGAAAAAAGTCCCTGCATCGAGCACATTTTCGCTCAGGGAATGCTGCACCTCTTCGTAATGAGCCCGCCTCACCGTCTCGTTCTTCACATCGATGAGATAGAGATCGAAAACAACGCCTGCGGGCTCATTGACACTCCAATCATTGCCCTGCCGCTCCTGCCACTGAAAAATAGAGGGTACCAGGATATAATCGGCGGGCACGCATTTGGCCACATCCATCCAGAAGGCAATGGCCGATGGTCGTGACCGATTCTGCCTGGCAAGGAGAATTTCCCGGCATTGCCGGACAACACCCGGACTGATGAACGGGGCGGCACCCTTTCGCTCACCCAGCAGAACCGCCAATTCCTCGTCCATGAATCCGAAGACCTCGGGCGGCAACGCGGTCATATCCTCGGGAAGATGGCCGGCCATGAGCTCCCACCCGTGGGCGGGCTGAAAAAAACCGGCAACAGCCAGACGCACATCCCCGGGAACCGGAGTGACAGCGGTCTTGGGCGCGCATGAGGCAACCACCACGCAGGCAAACAGAACGCAGACAATCCTTGTCAAACCGCTCATGAATCCAGAACCCCCTTGGTACTGAACACCGCCCCCTGAGTCCGGGCCAAGCCCTGACGCAGGGCCAGTCCCAATCCCTTGAACGCGGATTCGAGCATGTGATGCCCGTTCATCCCGTAGAGGATGTGGATATGCAGATTGATCCCGGCCTTCATGGCAAAAGATTTGAAAAATTCCCGCCAGAGATCCTTTTCCTGCCCGGCAATGATGGGCGGCAGATCCTTTTCCTCGTACACAAGATAGGGACGGCCGGAAATATCCACGATCACCTCGGCCAGGGCCTCATCCATGGGCACCTTGGCCCACCCCACCCGGGCGATGCCGATCTTGTCTCCCAGGGCGGCGTGAAAGGCTTCGCCCAGGGCAAGGCCGATATCCTCGACACTATGATGGGCATCGATATGATAATCCCCCTTGCAATGGATCTCCAGATCGAAACCGGCCCAGAATCCCATAAGATCGAGCATGTGGTCGGCAAACCCGTACCCGGTCCGGATGGAGGTCTTGCCGGTGCCGTCGAAATGGCAGTCGATCTCGATACCGGTCTCGTTAGTGACCCGTTCGATATGGGCCTGTCTCATTTCCATGGGTGATGTCCTTGGTCAATAATAATGGTTCATCCGGAAAACCGTGCTTTTGCCGATTTGTCCCTGTATCGCATCTGTTAGATCAGGTTTGGCCTACCATCGAACGAGTCCCCCGCCCTGGTCAGGGCGGGGTTAGGGGCGGGTCGTAGTATTGGCCCCATCCGCTGTCTGTTTGAAA
>CAYWJL010000045.1:0-928 GCA_964458145.1 uncultured Desulfovibrionales bacterium
ATCATCCTGAATAAGAAGTTAAACGCCCGCTTCCCTCGACGAGCACGAACAAAAACCAGGCGCAGACGGGGAGGCTGTCGAGCGGGGCTCTGCTGCCTCTGCATATCGGGCCAGATTTTTCCTAGTGTTTAGGACAGACTTTTCGGGACAAACCCCTAAAGAAATCTCCTTCCTTGCCGATATATTATTTAGAAGAAAAATTTACGGCCTGTGCCAGCCACCAGGGAGCCAACCATGCAAATAGAAAGCATCGAACAAAAAAATCGGGAACGTACCGGCCCTTAGGCAGTCATTCCTCCCAGCCAGGCAGCTTTTCCCTCGGAATTGCCGCTCAAAGAAAAACTGTCATCCCCAACGCATCCTTCGGGCGACGACAGTTCGTCGAGACAACAGGATCTTCAAAAGACGGAAGTCGACAAGGTGAGCAATGCCCTGGAAAAATTCTGGGATGCCATGGGGGTCAGTCTTCAATTCAAGGTGGACAAAGAGACAGACATCATCCAGGTCGAAGTCATCGACCCCGGCTCCAGCAAAGTCATAAAAAAAATTCCAGCGGACGAAATCCTGCACATGGCTGCATCCCTCAGGGAATCAGTGGGCTTCCTGGTTGATAAGGAATTCTGATCCAAATCAGAAGACTGAGCATGCTGTCGCCGGCAAAAAACCGCTAGAATACCTCCCTATCACTCACCCTGTTCATCATTGCCCTCCCTCTACAGAACATCTTTCCAGCCTTTGACCACAAAAAAAGCACTGGTTACCCAGTGCTTTTTTTGTGGTCCTTGTCATGGGCCCCGATGAGGCCCGGCCAACCATCACCCCTCTACTGTTCCGGCGGAGTCTGAACCGTTTTAGAAACGGCAGGTGAACTTTCCAGGCCATCCTTGTCAATGGCGATGAGCTGATAGGCATAGGAAGTGTCAGGACG
>CAYWJL010000045.1:1032-10430 GCA_964458145.1 uncultured Desulfovibrionales bacterium
AATATCGGTCTCGGAATTTTTCTGCCAGGTCAGAACGACTCGTCCCTGGTCCATCTGAATGTCGAAATGACGCGGTTTGCCGGGTACCGGCTTGGTCGTCGCCTGAACAGCAAGGGCGGGGGGCCCGACGGCCTTGAACGTGTTGAAGGCCGCAATACTGTAGTAGTAGGTGGTTCCGTCCTTGATAGGCTCGAAATAGCTCCCCTTGTCCACATAGTTTTTTGTCCCGTGCCCTTTGACCCGGACGATTTCCTGCAGATCCGACCGGTTCAATCCGCGATAGACGACATAGCCTCCGACATCCTCGTCCTGCAGAGGATTCCATCCCAGCGAGACCGACTTGACCTGACCGCTTTGCGCCTCGAGCCCTGTCGGAGGATCGGGTAACGGTTTGGTGGCTGCGGTCACCGGGTCAGATTTTCTGGTCTCACCCAGTGAATCATAGGCTGTCACGGCATAGGTGTAATTGAGACCATCCTCGAGATCATCATCGTCGAGATGAGATGTCGTGCCTGAGCGGAGCCTGGCTATTTTTTCCCAGTCGGTATCTCCATGACGGCGATAGAGATAATACCCTTCCACATCCGGAACAGTACTCCAACGTAGTTCCGCTTTTCTGAGCATATGATCACCGGTCAACTCGAGCTCCGGACGAGACAGTGTGGTAACAACCGCTTCTTCGGAATACGGGCTCTCCTTGCCCTTTTTACTCACACTCGTGACCACATAGGTATAGGGCGTCGCGTCGTCGAGGTCGGCATCTTCGATGTAAAAGGCCAACTCTCTCTGCGAACGCTTGGCAATGGGAAATGTCTGCCGCAACACCCAGTCCTGGTCCGTATCCTGTTTGCGATAGAGCCTGTACTCCTTGATACTGAACTTTTCGCGGGAGTTGAGCATGGAAGGAATGCATTTGATCTTGACCCGCTGAACATGGCCCGTCTGGGTGACAACAAGGGGTGGATGGGGGAGTTTCTGGCCCACATCGCTTATCTTTGCCTTCTGCTTGAACTCGATGGTTTTCCCGTCGTGCAGGGTGGCGCCCAACGAGTAGTAATAGGTTTTGTTCTTTCGGGCAAAGGAATCCACAAAGCTGTTTTTCTTGCTCGACCCGATGCATTGAAAAGGCCCTCTTGAATCCTGGGATCTGTAGATATGAAACTGGGCAATGGGATCCGAGGTGTCAAAAGTCCAATGCAATTCCACGAGCTCGCCGTTGCCCACAGCCTTGAATCCATGAATATCGATCGTCTTCGCCCGAGGTTCTTCCTCGGAGGCCTGCACCGCACCTGCACGTGACGAGCCGCGAATCCCCTTCATGATCACATCGGCAATACGCCCCCCCTTGCTCACGATCTCCGAGTGACCGTCAAAGGATTCCTTCCAGGTTTTGGCAACCTTTTTCCTGTCGATATCCACCAGCTTGAACGAGGCAATGATCCTGTTGCCCTTCTTGTCCACCTCCCCTGCGAGAATAAAATCCACACCCAGTATCTTACCGGCCCTGAGCACCGTGCCGAGATTGTCGCTCTGGGAAAGCTCGGCACGGGAGAGCTGGTCCTCCATCTCACGGCGGGGAATCAGTCGGACCGAATCTTTCTTGTCCAGACCGGAAACTATACTGTACAGAATCTCTCCATCGTACCCCAATGCATCCAGGGACAACGGCCTGAGATTGAACAGGGCCAGAAGGGGCTCACCCGCAGCCCCGGACTGACCGGCGAGCAGGACAACCATGACAGCGCTCATCCATAGGGAAAAAACGGGGTTCTTGATCACGTTTCCCATGTCCTCCCCCTTAGTAGAGCGGGGTGTTGTACTTCATGAAGATGTCATCCACCTTGAGGGCTGCATTGGTGGTGATGGGCGAGTTGGTGACCCGCTTGAGTTTTTCGTCAAAGATGGCATCGATGAACTTTTCCGCGGCATCCAGGTTCTGCCTGCGCTTGATGAGCAGGGTGCCCTGATCGTAATAATTCTTTTCCAGATTTCTGAGGGGGGCCAGGGCCTCGCGTCCCAGTTCGCTGACCACTTCGGCCGTCAGTTTCTGCAGCAGCTCGGTATCCGTGGGGATCTCAAGAGGATCGAACCGAACCCCGGCTTCGGCTACACCCGCGCTGGACTCGTCCTCGATGGAATCCTTGCGCTCGACCGTCTTGACCTGGATGTTCTCACCCGTTCGCACATCAACGATCCTGAAGGACAATTCCACAAAACCGACCTTGCGCAACTTGGAAACTTCGTAATCCTTTTCAGCGTATTCCGGGACAACGATCTTGGCCGGAGGAGCCTGGCTGAGTTCCTTCTTGCCCGGTTCGGGATGACGGGCCTTCCAGTTCAGATATTCGATGTTGTCCTCGATCCGCGTGCCCGTCTTGTAACGAACCGTCCTGAGCCCCGTGGATGCGTGGGAATCCACCTTGTAGAGCAGAACGCTCCCCATGATGGCCACGTCGATCCCATAGACCTTGCCCATCTCCTGGGCGGTCTGGGCCGAAACCACACCGATCTGTCCGAGCTTCATTTCCTCGAGAATGGACTTGAGATTTTCGCGCTCCAGGATCTTGATGTCCCCGCTGGCGTTGTTGAACAGAAAAGTAATGAGATTGGAGGCCACGATGACTCCGGCATCGGCGCTGTCTGAGGGGTTGTTGAAGTCAAAGACTGCGATGGATTTCTGCACCCGCTGCTTGATTTTGTCCTCCATGGACTGAATGGCGAAAAAAATCTCGGGATAGGCGGGATCGAGTTCCTTGATCTTCTGATACCAGTACCATGCAGCCCCGTAACGGTCCTCATCACTGAACCGCTCGGCAAGCACGGCCATCTTCCGCACCAGATCGACCCGGAGGTTGTTGACGGCAAAATCGTTGGACTGATCCGAAAGGTACTTGCTGGCGTTGTTGTAATCCTCATATCCCTTGAGCAGCCACCCTTTCTGTATCCAGGCATTGGCCCTCTCCACATAGGAATCCAGGGCGGTCATCTTCAAGCGATCGATCATCTTGGGGATATTGGCATCTCCGGGCACATAGGTATGGGCACGGGTGTAATAGGCGATGGCGCTGTTCCAGTCCTTGGCCAGAGTAGCCTCTCTGGCCTTTTCCACAAAGTATTCGACACCGTTGTTTTCCTCGGCCTGGGCATACAATTGTCGGGCCCGCTCATTGGACGTATCCAGTGCCAGGGCCTTGCGCGCCATGGCCATGGTATCCTCGAAACGTTCCTCCTTGAACAGGTTCACGGCAGCATCGAGATATTCCTCGCTCCCTCGGGTTCGCACCTGTTTCAGATACTGGGAGCTGTTTTCGTAATTGGGAAAGACACTCTGAACCTGCTGCAGAAGGAAATAGGCCTTGTCCCATTCGCTCACGGACATGGCTTCCTCGGCCTTCTTGTAATTTTCCTGCACCCCCTGCAAAAACGCCTGTTCGCTGGTACGGATTTCCCCTTCCATGGACGATATCCCTGAATGCGTGGGAACGATCTCCTTGGCCATGGCCAATTCGTTCCTGGCATCGTTGATCACCGAACTGGTCATGGGAGAGACATTGTTCAGCATGGCCCTCACCCGGGACTGATAGTGGGCCACGACCTTGTCCTGGAGGGAAACCAGATAGGCCTTGTACTCCTTGTTTTTGGGCTCCTTTTCAATGGCCTGTTCGAGATAGGCCACGGCCTCCTTGTATTTGTCCGCTTGCGCCAATTGCTGACTGTACTGAAACTCCTTCTTGCCCGCGGCACAACCGAGCAAGGTGACAATCAACACACCTACCATGAACCAGGACCGCATGTTCATCGATCGCATCCCTTTTGCCTCCCCTGTAACTATTTCGAAATATTCAAAATCAGGCCACGGGACGACGTTGGTTCGTCATCCGCGCCCAAGCCCTCTGTCCGCTGCCGTATTCTATTGATCCGGGAATCTCGTGCACCCAGAACCTCGAGCGCTGCCGACAATCATGATCCTCGATCCAGGCACTATCTTTCCGCGTACCGCGACTGGTAACCAGGCACGATAGAGAACCGGGAATCCCCGTGCCGACCGCTCCCTCTGCAAAATGTTTTCAGCTGTTTCTTGGTTACATCGCTTTTCTGGCCAGCACGATGGAATTTCCCCTGATGGAAATCATGGCCAGATTTGCATACTGTGTTTTGAAATATTCAAGCCCCAATTCAGCGACAAATGTTTCCGGATACCCCGCATAGTTGACGGAGTAAAGAGCTTCTCCCCCTTTCATCTCGAGCATGGACACGGCGCGAACGGACGGCAGGCCGGCCTTGATCCGTTCCACCAGCCCCGTGGCCGTCTTGTAATTGCCCACATCCTTGACCCGTACGGTGAGAGTACGCAGGGCGTTCACTTCACGATGCCACACCTCGGCAAGTTTCTTCCGAAGGTCCTTCCACATGGACAGCACGCATTGTTTGACCCCCTTGTCCAGAGCAACAAGACGGTTTTCCCCGGGCAGGGTCCGCCGCGCCGATGATGTGGCCAGAAGCGTCTCGTCCCCGGCACGTTTGACAAGAGTGGATACCAGCACTTCGTTGACCTGCAGTTTGACCCCCTGGTACTCGCTCGTGGTGGAGGACTGATCCAGCACCAACTCCGCGATGAGCGCCGCACCGTGATCAGCCGTCATGGTATCGGGAGCAAGAACCACGAATCCGTTTTTGAGGAGAAGATCATCGAGGGTGTTGCGGGCATTCAATGCCTGGGGACGCAGAGAGGCAGGAAGATCAGGAGCGAGTCGTGTAAGAATCCGCGGATTTTTCTGGAGCATGAACATATTGTGGAACAGATCGATATCCGCTGCCAGGGCCGTTGTCTCGACCTCGGCCTCGATCGTGATCTCAAAGGCCCCATAGGATGTGGTCCCTTCCTGGAGGATGGTCACATGCTTGAGGTACCCCTGACTGTGGGACACGATCTCGTCCCGAACGGTCTGATAATTTCTGACCACGGAATCCGAACGGATCTTGACCCCGACTGCCTGTTCCAACGCCTGGCGTTTAGCCTGCTCCAGGGCCTTTTCGCGGGCAAGAGCCTCCTGCCCCGGTTCGTAAAAGGCAACGCCTTTGGCTATCACCTTGTCCGCAGCCTTGACCGGAACAAGGGAAGCAACAAGCATGATCAAAAGAAAAGTGATAAACCCGGCACAGCGCATAGAAGCCTTCCTGATTCATGTTCACGTCCATCAGCATGCATCCCCTGTCTCCATGTCTGGAAAACGTCCTTCCCCGGGTCAGGTCCTGTAACCGATCCGAACCCTTGGATGCATACACCGTAGTGCTACGAATTAATATTTTTTTACACAAATGTCCGCAAAAAACAAGATGGAATCTCGTTCGCTGCCGTCATTCCCCAAACCGGAAAACCACGTTGCGACCACAAAAAAAGCCCCCTGAGGAACGAATGTTCACAGGGGGCGTGCTCGTGAAAACGTCGTGTAGCAGATCAGAAAAATGCTACTTGATCCAGGAATCCACCAGCTCGGGATTTTCTTTCACAAAACGCTTGGCATCCTCATAACGATCGGCACCAGGCTCCTGGTCCCAGGCCATGACGGTTTCCATCTGGTTTCTGGTCCACTTGAAATTGTCCAGAAAACGATAGACCTCGGGTTTGTCCTTTTTCAATCCTTTGCGAACGATGGTGTGGATATCTTCAGCTTCACCGAAGATGCCCTTGGGGTCTTCAAGAAACTTGAGTTCCCATCGACCGAACTTCCAATGGGGTGCCCAGCCGGTGACGACGACCCACTTGTCATGCTTGATGGCGTCTCCAAGGGCGGCCGTCATGGTAGCGCCACTGCCTTCCATGAGTTCGATCCCTTGCATATCATACGCATCGATGGCGTCTTCGGTCTTGGACATGATCCCGGCACCGGGATCGATCCCGATGATCCGTCCGGAAAATTTGTCCGCATTGTCGCCAATCTCGGTGATGGAATCGATGGTCACATACTGGGGAACCACCAAACCGATCTTTGCACCTCTGACCAGGGGCCCCAGATCGACGACATCCTTGCTGAAGCGTTTATAGTAGCTGGAGTGGGTAACAGGCAACCACGCAGCCATCATACCATCCACGTCACCACTGGCCGTGGCCGCCCACATGGCCGCAGCGGCAACCGGCAGAGTTTCCACTTCATAGCCCAGCTTCTCCTCCAATACGGCTCGGGCCACATTGGTCGTGGCCGTGGCACAATCCCACTCCACATAAGCCAGACGAACCTTGCCCTTGCTGCCGGCAAGAGCGCTCCCCATGGAAACGCACACAAACAATGCTGCCAAACACATAATCACTACACTACGCATTCTCATCATCGACCTCCGTTTATTTGGTCCCCTGCACAAGAACCAAGAGTTTACTCTCAAAATATCCAAAACATCATCCAGCGCAACCGCCTGTGTCACTCCGTGCAGGTCCGTACAGTCAGTGTATGTCCGTGTCCCATCCTCCCCCACAATCAGGACTTTGACGCCCCACCAACCTTCTGCAGCACCCGATCGAGAATAATGGCCACAATGACGATGCCCAACCCGGCTTCGAATCCCCGCCCAGGTTGAAGCCGCTGGATGGCCTTCCATACCTCACCGCCAAGTCCCTTGGCCCCGATCATGGAAGCGATGACCACCATGGACAGCGCGAGCATGACGGTCTGATTGACACCGGCCATGATCGTGGGTGTGGCCAGCGGCAGTTGCAGCTTGAGCAATTTCTGCCACTTGCTCGACCCAAAGGCCTCGGCGCATTCGTTGAGTTCCATGGGCACCTGCTTGATACCCAGACAGGTCAGCCGGATGGCCGGGGGCATGGAAAAAATGACCGTTGAAAAAATGGCCGAAACCTTGCCCAGACCGAAAAAGGGAATGGCCGGAATCAGATAGACAAAGGCGGGCATGGTCTGCATGAAATCGAGGACGGGCATGGTGATCTTGTACATGACATTGCTCAAAGCAGCCCCGATACCCAAGGGCACCCCGATGAGAATGGCGATGCATGTGGCCACGACCACAAGGGCGATGGTGCTCACCGTGGCGGACCACAGACCGAGATTCCAGATGAGCAGAAGGCCGACAATGGTGAAAACGGTCAGTCCCCGGTTACGTTTGCTCAAATACCAGACAAGCCCGGCAGCCAGGATGATGAACAGCCAGGGCGGCAAAAATTCCATCCCGGTTTCAAGCCAGGACAGACCCTTTTCCGTGACAACGGCAAAGGATTTTGTGGCAAAGGAAAAATGCTCGACCATGAAATCCAGGGCCGATTCGATCCATTCCCCCAGGGGGATACGCGGTATATTCATCAACCCTGACCTCCTCGTTCGGCAATGGCGGCCAGGAGAAGTCCCCTGATGATCACGCCCTTGAGCTTGTTATTCTCATCCACAACAGCCAACGGATGCGGGATGTCCTTGAGCAGTTCGAAAAGTTCGATGGCCGGGGTATCCAGATGCACCGAGGTGATGTCCCTGTTGATGATCGGGGCGAGATCCTTGCTCCCCTGCTTGACCAGCTCGGCCGTATCCTCGGCCGAGACAACTCCGACAAGCCGCCTCTCCCTGTCCACCACGAACAGCGAAGAGATGGCGTTGGACTTCATCTTGCGCAACGCGGCATGGGGACCGTCCGTCTTGAGGTGGGCAACGGCCTCGGATTTTTTCATGACGGACTCGGCCGTGAGTACCTTGGAGATATCCACATCCTCGACAAACCGTTCCACATATTCATTGGCCGGATTGGTCAGAATATCCTCGGGCGTGCCGATCTGAACAACCTTGCCGTCCTTCATGAGCACGATGCGATCCCCGAGTTTCAGGGCTTCGTCCAGATCATGGGTAATGAACACGATGGTCTTCTGCATCTCCTCCTGCAGGGCGATAAGCTCGTCCTGCATGTCCCTGCGGATCAGGGGATCCAGAGCGCTGAAGGCCTCGTCCATGAGCAGAATGTCCGGATCCAGGGCCAGGGCCCGTGCCAGGCCGACACGCTGCTGCATGCCTCCGGACAATTGTTTGGGATAGGCATTCTCCCACCCCTTGAGCCCCACCCGTTCCAGGCTGTTCATGGCCTTTTCCCGTCTTACATCCGGTTCGACCCCCTGGATTTCCAGCCCGTATTCGGCATTGGCAAGGACAGTACGGTGGGGAAAAAGAGCAAAATTCTGAAAGACCATGCCGAGCTTTTTCAGCCGAACCTCGCGAAGCTCCCGGGCCGAAAGTTCCCCCAGACTCTGCCCATCGAGGACCACGTTCCCGGCAGTGGGCTCGATGAGTCGGTTGATGCACCGGACAAGGGTCGACTTCCCACTCCCCGAGAGTCCCATGACCACCAGAATTTCCCCTTCTTCCACGTCAAAGGAGACATCGGCGACACCCACGCTCTGGCGGGTCTTCTTGAAGATTTCATCCTTTGATTTTCCCTTGTTGAGCAGCTCCAATCCCCTTCCGGGGTTGGAACCGAAAATTTTGGTAAGATTCTCAACGCGTATTTTTGACATCGTCACCTTCGGATTATGTTGATACAACGAGGAAAGCCCGGAGCTCTGCGTGGCAGGACGTCAATCCCCCAAGGCTGTTTCTGCTCCAGGTTTTCAGGGACAATTAACCCATCCCTTTTCAATCAGTGAGCTCAACTAACATAAATAATTTCAATGTCAAATACGCACCTTCAACTTTCATTCGCTGCTTATTACAAATAAGACAATTATTTTTTACCTATCTATATCGTTTCGAAAAGCTATAAAACAAAATAAATTCGCATTTTTTATAAAATATAAATTATAAAAAAATTTTTCATTCGCGTATATCTGTTTCTTTATTTCATGATATTCCATCATCAATTCTGTTATAAATATAGATATCTCAAAGAAATCCAACAACTATACAACAAGTTGTTTATTTCCCATCAGCCTTTCAAAATGTTTCTCTATCACCTCCCATCTCGACCCCACGAAACATTCACCGCAGTATTACAAACTGCAGGACCCATTTTATGGCCCCAAAAAACGCCCACAGGGCTCTCTCTTTTCCCTTGTTCAGAGGGGCGTTCTCGTGTATGATCTGTATACTCAGGGAATCCGTTATTCTGTAACGGATCGCCAACCATAACCCAAGGAGCTCCCCATGGCCGACATGAACGTATTCCTCAAGACAAGCATTCTCGCAGCAACGACCATCCTGGTGCTCGGCCCCTTCCTCATGGCAGCCCCGGCAGCCTCGGATCAGTCCTCGATCCTCACCGCATCGTGCACCAGCTGCCACTCCCTGAAACGTACATGTGCCAAACTCGGTGCCGATCAAAAAAGTTGGCAGTCCACCCTGGACAGAATGCAGGCCAAGGGTTCGGGCCTGAGTGATCGGCAGAACACAAGCCTGGCCGAATTCCTGGCC
>CAYWJL010000046.1:0-6725 GCA_964458145.1 uncultured Desulfovibrionales bacterium
CGCGGAGAAGGGCAGATATGGAATCTGCCCCTACGGTGGGATAAATAAACAGGTACCCCACATGCATCGAAATCCGGTAGGGGCATGGTGTTATGGGTATTGTTGGACGTATGTTTGGTGACATGGATTCGTATATTTTTTTCATGTGTACAACCCGTTCTGGTTCAAGGAGGATCCATCAGCATGAAAGAAGCTGTTACCATTAAAGCAAGCAGGTATGCTAAGTCTCTATGGCATGAATGGATTCTTCAGCCTGTGGACTGGAAGTACACTCTGAGTTTTGTTTCTGAGATAACCGGAGATCTGGATGTAGCGCGTCTGAAAAATGCCTTGCTGTGCTATATAGACCGTCATCCTGTCATCAGGTCATCTTTTGTCGAAAACGATGAGACGCTTTTTCAGGTCATGCATCCGGTTATAGATGATCCCATCGATTATTATGATTACTGCGGCAGGGATGACCGTGAGACTCAGGAACTTTTTCAGCGACTGCGGCAGCAGAACTTTAATCTGGAAAAAGCGCCGCTGTTTCGTTTTTCCATCATCAGGACCGGTGAAAAGCACTATTTTCTTTTTCTGATATTTCATCATCTCGTCATCGACGGCACGTCCGCTCTTGGCGTTCCGGAGGAGATTTCAGCGTATTACAATGCCGGGGAGGTTCCTCTTCCCGGCAATGTCGTTTATGAGTCACCGCGCCTTCTTCGTTATCTGGCGTACGAGGACACCTTTTTCAAGGAACATGACCTTTCTGAAGACATGAAATACTGGGATGACCTCTTGTCCCAAAGAAATTTCTACACCCATCTGCCCCGCAAAGAGTACCATCCCGGGGAATCCGTCTTTTCTCCCAAGACCATGCCTTTCAACCTGGGAGAGGAACTTTCAGCTCAGGTGCGGGCCTGTTCCCATGCGTTTGATTGTACCATTTTTCAGCTCATGTCTGCGGTCTGGAGTGTTTTCGTCCGCAAGTATTCCGATCAGGATGAGATAAGCCTGCTGTATCCGGTCAGCATGCGCCCCAAAGACCTGCGCGACCTGGAAGGTTATCTGGTCAATGCCATGCCCATGCTCGTTGATTTCAACGGGGAATCCACATTGGTCTCTACTGTTAAGGGGATCAGGGAGCAGAGACAAGGCACCAGACCCCGGCAGTACATCCCCTTCGACGACATTGTGGACAGCTACAACAAGAGCGCTGCCGTGGGCTATGGGCAGCGGTCCGGCAACTACCTCAATGTTACCGTGGTGGAGGCGGCTGATTTTTTCACCACCCCGGTTTCTCTGGACGGCACGACCTGCACGGGCATTCCCTCCCAGACCCTCAGCGATTCGGAACTGCACCTGATCTACAAGGTGGGGGAACGCAGTATCGAGGGGCAGATCTGCTACAATGCTGAGCTGCTGTAAAACGCGGGCGGTGATTCGGCCACCGAACAGTTCAACCTGTTGCTGGACAGGCTGCTTGCCTCCCCGCATGTCCCTGTGGATTCCATCTCCATTCTCTCTGCAGCGGACTACGAGCAGGTCGTTTATGACTGGAACAGGACCGAGGCCTGGTATCCCTCCGGGCAGACCATTCAGGGGCTCTTCGAGGAGCAGGCCGCAAGGACCCCGGACAATCCGGCCGTGGTCTTTGAGGGAAAGGGGCTGACCTACCGTGAACTCAACGAGAAAGCCAATCAGCTGGCCCACATACTGCGCAGGGATTACAGCGCGTTCTGCGGGGAAGAAATACGCGGCGATACCCTGATCGGTCTCTATATGGAACGCGGGCCGGACATGATCGTGGCCATCCTCGGGATACTCAAATCCGGGGCAGCCTATGTGCCTTTTGATCTGGCCGATCCCGAGGAGCGGTTGCAGTTCAAGATCAACGACTGCGCCTGCAGGATGATCGTGACCGTATCGAGCGCCCTGGAAAGTCTGGTCTTTCTTGCGGGTAGCGATACCCTGCCCGTGAGCCTGGATTCCTACGGCAGCGAACTGGACCAGGCCCCGACATCCAATCCCGCGCCCATCACTACGCCGGAGGATCTGGCCTATATCATCTATACCTACGGGTCCACGGGCAGACCCAAGGGCGTCATGACCCGGCACGCCGGGGTGGTGGACTTCATCACCTACCACCTGAACCATTTTCCCATGTCGCGGGAATACTACAATGTCATCCAGAGTATCTCCATCAACTTCGATGCCTCGTGGACGGAGCTGGCCCTGGCCCTGTTCAACGGTTCCACCCTGCACATCATAGGCTCCATCGGCCGATTTTCCGGCGAGGATCTGGCACGGTTCATCACGGAAAACGAGATCGGCATATTCATCTCCACGCCCTCCATGATCGGCAACCTGCCCAGAAGAAAAATCCCGTGCCTCGAGTATCTGATAGCCGGGGGTGACGTGGGCGACAAATCCATGATGGACTACTGGAGCGGTCAGGTACACCTGTACAACGCCTACGGCCCGACGGAAGCCACCATCTGCACCACCTACGGCCTGCATGACACCGCGAGATCCAACCGGAATATCGGCAGGCCCCTTCAGAACAAAACCGCATACATCCTCGATGCCAACCTGCAGCCCCTGCCGGTGGGGGTGCCGGGCGAGTTGTATATCGGCGGCAACAGTCTGGCGCGGCTATTTCAACCGTCCTGAGCTGAGCCGTGAGCGATTCATCCCCGATCCCTTTGCCCGAGAAGAGGACAAGCAAGCAGGGGGCAGTCCCAAAATATACAGGACCGGGGACATTGCCCGCCGACTGCCCGACGGAACCATCGAATATATCGGACGCAATGACGATCAGGTGAAGATCAGCGGTTTCCGGGTGGAGCTTGGGGAAATCGAGAACAAGCTGGCTGCCTGTCCGGGTGTTTCCCAGTGCGTGGTCATCTGCCGCGAGCATAACGGGAGCAAGTATCTTTGCGCGTATTTCACGGCAAAGCAGCGCATGGAGCCCGATACCCTCAGCGATCATCTTGCCGGACTGCTTCCCTATTACATGGTGCCCCAGTATTTCATACAGCTCGAGGCCATGCCCCTCACGGTCAATGACAAGATCGACCGCAGGGCCCTGCCCGAGCCCGTTTTTGCCGGGGACGCGGCCAATTATGTGCCCCCCCGAAACCATATGGAAGAAACCCTGTGCGGATTATGGCAGGACGTGCTGGGCATGGAACAGGTCGGCATCAGGGATGATTTTTTCAGGCTGGGGGGCAGCTCCATTGTGGCCATCAGGCTCTGCCATGCCATGACCCGGCTGCTTAAGCGAGAGATCCCGGTGGCGGCACTCTTTGACCTGAAAACCATCAGGGGACTGTGCGGGGAGCTGGGCCGGTTCAAGCGGCTGGTGAAGATCGAACCCTGCCCGGGTGACACGGCTGTTCTGTCTTTTGCTCAGGAACGCCTCTATTTTATCGAGGAGTATGAAGGCGGCAGCACGGCCTACAATATCCCCATGGTCTATGAACTCTCAAAAGATACCGATATCCCGGCCCTGAAAAAGAGTATCGCAGATCTGGTTCACAGGCAGGATGTTCTGCGTACCGTCTTTATCAAAAGCGAAAGCGGAGAGGTGTATCAGAAGGTGGGGGCGGAGCCTCCCGAGATTCTCGAGGTGGAACTGGCTGACAGGGATTTTCAGGCCAGGGTACAAAGGGACATCAACACGGTTTTTGATCTGCACGAGGGGTATCCCATCAAGGTTGTTGTGTACCATGCCGAGACCACGACCTACCTGCTGATCACTATCCATCATATCGCCTTTGACGGCTGGTCCGCGGATATTTTTCTGCGTGAGCTCGATGCGTTGTACCATTTTCACAAGGATGGCGAAAAGCTCTCCCTGCCCGAACTGGATATCCGGTATCGTGATTTTGCCGTGTGGCAGCGGGAGTATCTTTCCGGAGAGGTGCTGCAGGCCGAACTCGATTACTGGAAAGCAACGCTTCATGATTATGAAACATTTGATTTTCCCCTGGATAAGCCCCGGCCCGTCAGGGTGTTGTACGACGGGGATGAATATGTGATCCGGCTGGACCGCGAACTCTCGGATAAGGTGAGAGACATGGTCCAACATCACGGCACCACGGCGTACAGTGTTTTTCTCAGCGCTTTTTTTATTCTGCTGCACAAGTACAGTGGCCAGGATGACGTGCTCATCGGGACGCCCACGGCCAACCGCCAATATGCCCAGCTGGATGACCTGATCGGGTTTTTCGTGAATTCCACGCCTCTTCGGTGCCGGTTCGCGCCGGATCTGGATATTCGGGGGTTGATGGAAAACACGGCCTCGTCCCTGTCCGAACTGCAGCTGCATCAGGATCTTCCCTTTGAAAAACTGATCGATCTGCTGCAGGTGAAGAAAGACCCTTCCCGCCATCCCCTGTTTCAGATCATGTTCACCCTGCAGAGTTTCGGCGAGGATGAAACATCCGGAACCCTGGATTTTCTCAAACCCGTCACCAGTTCGGAGCTGTACAAGGCCGCCAAATTCGACCTGACCCTGCTGGTCGATGATGCGAGGGAGTTGATCTCCTGCACGTTCAACTACGCCACCAGCCTGTTTGAACGCACGACCATGGAACGTCTGGCCGGGCATTACCTGGAAATTCTCTCCATCATGGCCGCTGGTGCCACGACACGCATCAAAGACATTCCCCTTCTTTCCCCCGCAGAGCGTGACAGGATACTGTATGCCTGGAATGCCGGCACATCCGCCTATCCCTGCGACAAAACCATTGTCCGGGTTTTTGAAGAACAGGTTGCAAAAACGCCTGAGCTCACTGCCCTGATTTTTGAAGGGGACGCATGGTCATACCGGGAGATCAACCGCCGGGCCAATCAGCTGGCCCATACCCTCCGGCGCGATTATGCCGAGTTTACGGGACAGGAAATAGCGGGCGATACCCTGATCGGCATCTATATCGAACGCGGCGTGCACATGGTCGTGTCCATCCTGGGAATTTTGAAGGCGGGAGCTGCCTATGTTCCCTTTGATCTGGGCGATCCAGAAAAGCGACTGCGATTCAAGATAAACGACTGCGCCTGCCGGATGATTCTCACCTCTTCAAACTGCATGGGGGATCTGGTTTCATTGACCGAGCAGGAAACCCAGCCTGTGGCCATCGATGCCTATCTCGATGAGATAGCAAAGAGCCCGGATACCGACCCGGTTCCCGTGAACACCTCCAGGGATCTGGCCTATGTGATCTACACATCCGGTTCCACCGGAACTCCCAAGGGGGTCATGCTGGAACATTACGGGGTGGTGAACCTCGCCTTTTCCCACCGTACAAGTTTTGGACTGGATGCGGGCTGCCGCATCCTGCAGTTCGCAGCAACGAGTTTTGACGCTTCGGTTTCAACGCTGTTCTGCGGACTGCTCACTGGCGGGTGTCTGTGTCTGTGCAGCGAGGAGGCACGAAAAGACGTCAACAAACTGGCCGCATTCATTGCCGACCAGGAGATCGACCTCATCGACATCCCGGCCAAGCTGCTGGAACTCATGCCCCGGGATAGGGATCTTCCCCATCTGAAACATATCATCACCGCGGGCGAGGTCTGCGACAAGCAGACCATGGATCATTGGAGTGAGCGGGTGGGGCTGATCAACGCCTACGGCCCGACCGAGGCGACCGTATGCACCACCATGGGGATGTATGCGCCGTCAAAGAGCAACCTGAACATCGGCACACCCATCAGCAACAAGAAGGTGTATGTTCTGGATGACGCATTGCATCCCGTGCCGGTGGGCGTGCCCGGTGAATTGTATATCGGTGGTCACGGCCTGGCTCGCGGCTATCTGAACCGGGACGAAAAAACCGCCGAAAGCTTTGTGCCCGATCCTTTTCTGAGGGCGGACAATGGTGACCATGTCGAGGAGAGGATGTACAGGACCGGCGATATGGTGCGATGGACTGCAGAGGGCGAGCTCATTTTTCTGGGGCGTAATGACGATCAGGTCAAAATCCATGGCTACCGCATCGAGCTTGCGGAAATCGAACAGAAACTGTCTTTGTTCGAGCCGGTAACCATGTGCGCGGTGCGCGTGGTCGAGCGTGACCGGGATACATCGTTGTGCGCCTATTATACCCTTGCCGGGGAATCGTCTCCCGGTGATGCGGCAATTGCATCCACCGACATACGCGACTTTCTGGCCACGGTCCTTCCGGACTACATGATCCCGTCCTTGTATGTGCACCTGGAAAGCTTTCCCATGAATACGTCGGGCAAGATCGACCGCAATAACCTGCCCGATCCGGACACCACGGTGGTCAGCGATGCCTATGCCCCGCCCCGCAGCAGACTCGAGGAAGAGCTGTGCGGGCTCTGGCAGGAGATACTGGGCATGGAGAAGATCGGCATCAACGACGATTTTTTCAGTATGGGCGGCAACTCCATCCTGGCCATCAAACTTTCCCACACAATGAGCGGGATTCTGGGACGGGAGGTGGCGGTGGCGGATATTTTCACGAACAGGACCATTGCCCGGTTTGTTCTGGCCGATGATCAGGAGCCGGATGACGCCGAAGGGGAGGTGATAGAATTATGAACCTGGCAGCATTTTTCAACGGACTGAAACAACGGCGTATCGCCCTGTGGAACGAAAGCGGCAAATTAAAAGCCTTTCTGCCCAACGGCATCACGCTGGACCCCGATGACAAGGCATTCATCGCCGCCAACCAGGGCGGCATCCTGGCCGCCCTTGAGGCACACAATATCGCCGG
>CAYWJL010000046.1:6735-10393 GCA_964458145.1 uncultured Desulfovibrionales bacterium
AGACGACGTATCGCCCTCTGGAATGAAGATGGCAAACTCAAGGCCTTTATGCCCAAGGGTGAACCGCTGACGCCTGATGAAAGAGCGTTCATCGATGAGCAGAAAAGCGAAATTCTGGCCGCATTGAAGGAGAACGGCGCAAGGGATCGGGCGGGTTTTACCGGCAGGACGATTTTCAAGAATCTGCATCCAGGCACCACCTACCCTTTGTCCTTTGCTCAGGAACGGTTGTGGTTCCTCGAGCAATTCGAAGGAGGCAGCAGCGCCTACCATATTCCCATGGCCTTTGATCTGGGGCCCGGGGCTGATCTGGAGGCCTTCAAAAAAAGCATCACCGCCCTTGCCATGCGCCATGACGTGCTGCGCACGGTGTTTTGTAAAGATGACGACGGGAATGACTATCAGTCTGTCCTGGATGGTGTGCCTGACCCCATACGGGAGGAGCGGATTACGGAAAAAAGCCTCCCGGAAAAGTTTGCATCGTGCCTGAACCAGCCTTTCGATCTGATCAATCAGGGTCCTCTGAAGGTGTTCATCTTCATGACCGAAACAAGCAGATACGCCCTGATCCTTGTGCACCACATAGCCTTTGACGGCTGGTCCATGGAGATTTTCCTCCGGGAACTCGAAATGTTCTATCTGCATTACAGGGATGCTGCAACGCTGAACCTGCCTGATACGGATATCCAATACAGGGATTTTGCCCTGTGGCAGAAAGCGTACCTTGCGGGAAGCGAACTTACGCGCCAGCTGGATTTCTGGAAAAACGAACTGCAGGGGTTCGAGACCCTTGAATTTCCCACGGACAGATCCCGCCCGGCCCGTGTGGATTACCGGGGAGGCAACATCCCTTTTACGCTGACGGAAGACCTGTCGTCACAACTCAGGAACCTGGCCGCCCGCAAGAAGGTGACCCTGTTCACCCTGCTTGCGTCCACCTTCTCCATCCTGCTGCACAAATATACCGGTCAGAACAATCTCATCATCGGTACGCCCACAGCCGGCAGAAATCAGAACCAGCTGGACAATGTGATCGGTTTTTTCGTCAACAGCATGGCCTTGAAAATAGCATGGGAGGACGACCCGAGTTGTGACGAGCTTGTCGAACAGGTCAGCCGGACCCTTGCCAGGACCCGGGAGTACCAGGATCTTCCCTTTGAAAAACTGGTGGACGCCCTTGACCTGGAGCAGGACCTGTCCCGCCATCCGATTTTTCAGATCATGTTCGGGGTTCAGAGTTTTGCAGACACCAGGGACAGCGTTTTTACGAGCCTTCCCCTTGATGCGTATTACCAGCCGGCCAAATTCGATCTGAGCCTGTTTGTGGATGAAAGCGGCCCGGTCCTCAAAGGGGTTTTCAATTACGCTGTCTCGCTTTTCGACGCATCGACCATCGAACGGATCACATCCCACTATATCAATATTCTCGAGCAGGTGACATCCCACAGCGGTTGCAGGCTGGGGGAGATCGATATGCTTTCTCCCGCAGAATATGAGCAGATGGTGTATACGTGGAATGAGACCGGTGCGCCGTACCCATCCGATGCCACCATTGTTCAGCTTTTTGAGGAACAGGTTGCAAAAACACCCGACGCACCGGCGGTACTTTTTCAGGATGAGAAACTGACCTATGCCGAGCTGAACGAACGTGCCAACCAGCTGGCCCACACCATCAGGAGAGATTATCGGGAATACATTGGAAGCGACATCCAAAGCGACACCCTGATAGGCATCTATATCGGACGCTGCGTGGACATGATCGTCGGGACTCTCGGTATCCTGAAAGCAGGGGGGGCGTATGTGCCCTTTGACTCGGACGATCCCCAGGAGCGCCTCAAATTCAAGATCAATAACTGCGGATGCAAAATGGTGCTCACCTCCTCCGACAGGCTGGAGGATCTGGTCTTTCTGGCGGAGACCGATACCCTGCCCATATCCCTGGATGCCTATGCCGGGGAGATCGCCGGCGCGCCCGTGAGCAACCCGGATCGTATCAACACGCCAAGTGATCTGGCCTATATCATCTATACGTCCGGCTCCACAGGCAGGCCCAAGGGGGTGATGCTCGAAAACAGAAGCGTCATCAATTATGTGTACAATTTCAAGAACTCCACCGCACAAGGCAGAAAAGTCCAAGACCTGTCCAGCAGCCTGAGCTTCGATCTCACGGTGACGACCACCCTTGCTCCCCTGCTTACGGGAAACACCATTGCCATCTACCCGGGCAGCCTCAAAAATCTGGACGAGTACATAGATCATATCAGGAGGCACGGGGTCACGTTTCTCAAGACGGTTCCGAGTTTGCTCTACCTGCTCCTGCAGCGGGAACTGCCCGCAAGTCTCACGGAGATATTTGTAGGCGGTGAAAAGCTGAGCAGGAATCTGTTGTCCAATATGGACGGTCTGACCATTTTTGACGAATACGGCCCGACCGAGGCCACCGTGGGAACGACCCTGTCGTGTATATTTCCCGACAATCAGAGCGGTATAGGCAGGCCGTATGCCAATTATCGGATCTATATTCTGGACGAAAATCTCAGACCCGTTCCTGTGGGCGTGCCGGGCGAAATGTATATCGGTGGGGATAGTCTGGCCCGCGGGTATTTCCGGCGTCCCGAACTGACCAAGGAGCGGTTTATCCCCAACCCCTTTGCCTCCGACGAAGAACGGCAAAAGGGATGCAATCTGCGCATCTACAAGACCGGGGATGTTGCCCGCCAGCTGCCGGACGGGAATATCGAATACCTGGGGCGCAACGACGATCAGGTGAAGATCAGCGGATTCCGGGTGGAGCTTGGGGAAATCGAAAACAAGCTGGCTGCATATTCCGGCATAGCGCAATGCGTGGTCATCTGCCGCGAGCATAACGGGATCAAGTACCTCAGCGCCTATTTCACGGCTGATCGGGAAATACGGCCGGATGCCCTGCGCGATCATCTTGCCGGCCTGCTTCCCTATTATATGGTGCCTCAGTATGTTATCCAGCTTGCGGTCATGCCGCTTACGGTCAACGACAAGGTCGACCGCCGTGCTCTGCCCGAACCGTCTTTTTCCGGGGATGCGGCAAACTACGCGCCTCCCCGCAGTGATACCGAGGATGCTTTGTGCCGATTGTGGCAGGAAGAGCTGGGCGTCCACAAGGTGGGCATCGGTGATGATTTTTTCAGGCTGGGGGGCAGCTCCATCCTGGCCATCAGGCTCTGTCACAAGATGACCAGAATGCTGGGACGAGAAATTCCCGTGGCCTCGCTGTTCGATCTGAAAACCATCAAGGCCGTCTCCGAGGGGCTGGGCCGGTTCAAGCGTCTGGTGAAAATCGAGCCCTGCCCGAAAGATCACGCCGTTCTCTCCTTTGCCCAGGAGCGTCTGTATTTCATCGAGGAGTATGAAGGGGGGAGTACGGCCTACAATATCCCCATGCTGTACGAGCTTGCTGATGACATCGACATCACGGCCCTGAAAAAGGGGATTGTCGACCTCGTGGACAGGCAGGAAGTGCTGCGCACCGTGTTTGTGAAAAGCGAGACAGGGGAGGTGTACCAGAAGGTGGGCTCTGCACCTCTGGAAATGCAGCATGTGGATCTGGCCGCAAAGGATCTTCACGACCGGGTGGAACAGGCCATCAATACGGTGTTTGATCTCCATCATCAGTATCCTG
>CAYWJL010000047.1:0-10347 GCA_964458145.1 uncultured Desulfovibrionales bacterium
TACTTTCAGGTCGCCAATTATCGGTACCTGATTTAAGACAACAACCTCAATCAATCGTTGAATAGGTCCCCCACCCTGGTAAGGGCGGGGCTAGGGGCGGGTCGTATAATCGGTGCCTTTCTCCAGCAGTTTGAAACCCTCCCCCAGCCCCTCCCTGAACTACGGGAGGGGGGCTACATTGTCTTTCTATCCGGCATGTTATCAGGATATTCCAAGCGGTCTCCTCATTCGTAAATCCTATACGGGAGAGCAATCGAAGGGTAGTTGAGGGAAGTACTCTTTTGCCGGATGAACCCAAAAAATCAATTTCCTGCATTACAGGCCAGAAACGGACAGAATGCCGATGCCTCCGGCGTGATCCGATTCCTGTCCTTGCCGCCGGCGTACAAACACAGCGGGCTTTCCATGACCATCCCCTGCCCCCCGTTCTTGCGGCCTTCCACAAGAACCAGCTTGGCCGGGTCACCGATCCGGCCATGAACGGGCATGACCCGTTTGGGCACGATCCCGCTTGTGTGCATGGCCGCGAACAACAGATCCAACCCCTCGGCCAGGAACACGAAATACATCCGGCCACGGTTCTTGAGCACGTGCGCCCCCCCTGCCACAAAATCCTCCAGACCGGCAGCAACCAGAAAACGGGCCTGATTGCGTGACCCATCGGGACACGTTTTTCCCCGGCCAGGCCTTCGATACGGCGGGTTGCACACCACCACGTCGGCCCGGTGGGGGCAAAGCATTCCTGAAGCATCTCGCACATCGCCCTGGACGATGCTCATGCGATCCTCAAACCCCATGGCAGTCACATTGGCGCGTGCTGACCGGGTCATGTCCGGGTCTCTGTCCAGGCCGACAATACGAACGTTCATTGGTTCATGCCGCAGCAGGAGCCCCAGGCCGATCACCCCGCATCCGGTTCCCAGATCCACAACCTGCTCGTTTTTTTTGAGCCGTGCAAAGCAGGCAAGCAGCAAGGCATCTACGGAAAACCGGAATCCGTGCTCGGGCTGCACGAGGCCCCGGGGGAAAAAGTTTCTTGCGTGTTGGATGGGCATGGGCATGGGTTAGCTGGTGTGCGTGGCAATGGGAAAATGGACGGAGTGGACGCAGGGGACACAGAAGGCCTTGAAGATAGAGGAAACACAGATGCCCCAGGACTAGACTGGCCTATCTTTTTTTTCTGCGGAGGGCACCGAGCAGCATGGAGGCCTCGGGTATGCCCCATATGACGGCCAATCCCATGAAGGCGGCTGCCCAGACCGGAATGAGCACAAAGGCAACGACCGTATGTCCGGCCGTGGCCATGGTTCCTGCCAGGACGCAGCCGCTCATGACCAGGACCTTGCCCAGCGAGGCTGAAAAACGCAGTCGGTCCAAATCCTGTTTGCGGCCGATGAACCAGGCCAGGAGTGCCACGTTGGCCCAGGATGAAAGGCTGGTGGCCGCTGCCAATCCCACGTGATCGTAGAACTGCATCAGCACCAGGCCAAGGGAAATATTGAGCACCAGACAGATCACCGCGATCCAGACAGGCGTCTTGGTATCCTCCAATGCGTAGAAGGCAGAGATCAGGGGGCGTACGCAGGAGAACGCCGGAAGCCCCATGGCGTAGGCCTGCAGGGCCACGGCCGTCTGGGTCACCGCCGGGCCGGTAAAGGCGCCACGCTCGAAAAGGAGCCCTACAATGGGCTCGGCCAGACCCGCCAGACCGGCAGCAGCGGGCAGGCTGATGAACAGGGTCAGATCCATGGCTGAAGAAAGACCGTTTCCAAACCCTTTCCAATCCTTGTTCCCGGCCAGACCGGACAGAGAGGGAAGTGCTGCCGTGCCGATGGCCACCCCAAAAATACCCAGGGGAAATTGCACCAGTCTGTCCGCATAATAGAGATAGGAGATGCTCCCCAGCGGCAGAAAGGATGCGAGCATGGTTCCCAGAAGAATGTTGATCTGGTACACGGCCGACCCAAAAATCGAGGGGCCCATGAGGGTTCCGATACGCCTGACCCCGGGATCGAGCAGCCTGACGCGGCCGAACCAGGACAATCCCCGTTGCCGCAGAAAGGGCTGCTGGACCATCCACTGGGCCGCACCCGCAACAAGTACCCCCCAGGACAGGGCATAGGGGACGGAGATCCCCATACCCACGGCCGTCAGGGCAGCGACAATGAGTACGATGTTCAGCATGCACGGAGCCAGTGCCGGGGCCAGAAAATGGTCCATGGCATTGAGCACGCCCATGCACAGGGCCACTGCCGAAATGAAGAGAATGTAGGGGAAACAGATCCGAACAAGGGTGGCCGTGGTGGCCAGCAGTTCGGGAGACCGGGAAAAGCCGGGAGCCACCAGCAGGGTGATGGGTTCGGCAAAAAGCATGGCCGCAAGCACGATCACGCCCAGAATGATCAGCAGCCACACCTGAACCGAGCGGGCCAGTATGAAGGCGTCACGATCCCCGCCGGTCTGCCGGGTCCGGGTGAACACGGGCACAAAGGCCATGGTCAGGGACCCTTCGGCAAAAAGCCGCCTGAGAAGATTGGGGAGCCTGAAGGCCACAAAAAAGGCATCGGCCAGGGGACCCGCCCCCAGGGCAAAGGCCACGATGAGATCCCTGGCAAATCCCAGGATACGACTGATCAGGGTCGCTCCTGCCACCACCGAGGCATTTCGGGTTATTTGCCGGGCATGTTCGGACATAAAAACCCCATCTCCTGTCACCGGACCAGGCTTGGCCCTGTCATAAAAAAAGCCGACACGATGTCGGCAAGGGAGAACCGGGCGGCTCGTACGAGCCGCCCGGTCAATGGTCAGTTACACAACACAAGGGACGTGACCCATCACTGGGGCTGAACCCGGGTATCATCCTGGAACAGGGTGGATGCCAGAGGAACCATATGCCCCTTGCCGCAGAACAGGGTTTCGGCCGAGGTATCGACCAGGGCCCTGCTGAGCACCTCATCGAGATGGTCCACACAGGTAATCTCGATATCCTTCAGGATGGCCTCGGGAACTTCCTTCAGATCGGACTCGTTATCCGCCGGGATGATCACGTTGGTGATCCCTCCCCGGTGGGCAGCCAGAAGCTTCTCGCGCAAGCCGCCGATGGGCAGAACCCGACCACGCAGGGTGATCTCACCGGTCATGGCAACATCGTTGCGCACGGGAATGTGCAGAAGCGCGGAAATCAGGCTGGTGGCCAGGGTGACACCTGCGGACGGTCCGTCCTTGGGCGTTGCCCCCTCGGGAACGTGCACGTGGATATCCACGTCCTTGTAGAAATCCGAACGCAACCCGAACATCTCGGCCCGTGAGCGAATATAGCTGAGCGCTGCCCGGGCACTTTCCTGCATCACCTCCCCGAGCTTGCCGGTGATCTCGATCTTGCCCGATCCGGGCATCAGAGCCACCTCCACAAGAAGCAGCTCTCCGCCGACACGCGTCCAGGCAAGTCCCGTACACACACCCACCAGAGGCTTGTCCTCGCCTTCGCCATGACGGACCTTGGGGACCCCCAGGTAGGAGTGAACATTGGTCTTGGTCACGGCAAGGGTTTTTTCGGCAAGGGATCTGTCTTCCACGATCTTGCGGGCGATCTTGCGGCAGACCGAGGCGATCTCGCGCTCCAGATTTCTGACCCCGGCCTCGCGGGTGTACCTGCGGATGATCTCCTGAACCGCGCCCTTGGACATGTTTACGGAAACATCGGCCAGCCCGTTGGCCTCCAGCTGCTTGGTCAGAAGAAAGTCCATGGCAATGCAGGTCTTTTCCGTTTCAAGATAGCCGGGAATCTCGATGATCTCCATGCGATCCTGCAGAGGACCGGGAATGGAGGAAAGGCTGTTGGCCGTGGTGATGAAAAAAATCCTGGAAAGATCGTAGTCCAGATCCAGGTAATGGTCGTTGAACGCGTAGTTCTGTTCCGGATCGAGAACCTCGAGCAACGCGGCCGAGGGATCGCCCCGAAAATCCGTGCTCATCTTGTCCACCTCATCCAGGCAGAAGACCGGGTTGTTGGTGGCAACCCGCTTCAGAGACTGGATGATTTTGCCGGGCAGGGCACCCACATAGGTTCTGCGGTGACCGCGGATCTCGGCCTCGTCACGAACGCCGCCCAGGGACAGCCGGATGAATTCCCGTCCCATGGCCCGGGCAATGGACTTGGACAGCGAGGTCTTGCCGACTCCCGGAGGGCCCACCAGACAGAGAATGGGGCCCTTGATCTTGTCCACCAGGGCCTGGACGGCCAGATATTCGAGAATGCGCTCCTTGGGCTTTTTGAGACCGTAATGGTCTTCGTCCAGGATCTTCTGGGCCGCATGGATATCGATCTCCTCGTCCTCGAGATGGTTCCAGGGCAGACTCAGAATCCAGTCCACATAATTCCTGATCACCCCGTGTTCGGCGGAGGAAGGCGGAATGCGACGCAGCTTCTTGATCTCTTCCCGGCCCCGCTCCCTGGCCTCGTCGGGCATGTCCATGGCATCGAGCTGTTCCTCCAGCTCCTTGAGTTCGGACTGGGGGTCGTTGTCGTGCCCCATCTCCTTGTGGATGGCCTTGAGCTGCTCGCCCAGATAGTAATCCTTCTGGTTGCGTTCCATCTGCTTCTTGACCCGGGTCTTGATCTTGCGCTCCAGGCCATAGACCTCGATCTCTTCCTGGAGGAAGGAGTAGACCTTTTCCAGGCGCTCCACAGGATGAAGCTCCTCGAGAACGGTCTGCTTCTTCTGAAAATCCAGCCGCAGATGGGGCATCACGGAATCGGCCAGCCGTCCGGGATAATTGATGGTGGAAATGGCCAGAACGCTTTCCTTGGCCAGTTTCTGATTGATCCTGGCGTATTCCTTGAGGGCATCCTGGGTGGCACGAACCAGAGCCTCGGACTCGGGCGTGCGCGAATCCACTTCGGGAAGCACGGAAACATCGACCATGGGGACCGGCAGATCCATACCGTCGATCTCGTCGATGTGTGCCCGGTACAATCCTTCGAAAAGCACCTTGATGGTCCCGTCGGGCAGCTTGAGCATCTGGAGAATCTTGCTCACCGTACCCACTTCGTAGAGATCTTCAGCAGTGGGATCCTCGATATTGGCATCACGCTGGGCAACGAGAAAGATCTCCTTACCGTGCTCCTCGATGGCCGTTTCAATGGCCCTGATGGAGGATTTGCGACCCACGAAAAGAGGAATGATCGCCCGGGGAAACATGACGACTTCCCGCAAGGACATGAGGGGATACGTCAAGATGGCATCACCATCTTCCGGCCGTGAGGGAGGATATATTGTAGACATAGGCCTCTTGGTCTAGAAGGGAAGGGGGAAGGGTTACGTTTTAAGGGTTATGTTTTGGTAGGGGCAGGCCCCCGTGGCTGCCCTGATTTTGTAACCTGCATATTGTCTGCATGACGACAGGGCAGCCACGGGGGCCTGCCCCTACTGCACCCTGAAACCGTCGTTACGCCGACTGCGCCTGCTTTTCGTACAGAATGATGGGCTCGACGCCGTTTTCCACAACGGATCTGTTGATCACGCATTCCTTGGCTCCTTCCAGGGAAGGAATGGCATACATGACACCGAGCATGATGGATTCCAGGACATTGCGCAGGCCGCGGGCACCTGTCTTGCGCTCGATGGACTTGGCAGCGATGGCCTTGAGGGCGTTCTTGGTGAACGAAAGCTTGACCCCGTCGAGATCGAGCATCTTCTGGTACTGCTTGACCAGAGCGTTCTTGGGCTCCGTCAGAATTCTGACAAGATCGGCCTCATCCAGCTCCTCCAGGGAGGTGATGATGGGAATCCGCCCCACGAACTCGGGAATGACCCCGAACTTGATCAGATCATCGGGATGCACATCCTTGAGGAGCTCGGAAGCCTTCTTCTTGACCCCGACACCTTCGGCACCGAATCCCATGACACTGCCCTGCTGACGCTGCTGAACGATGTTTTCGAGATTGATGAAAGCGCCACCGAGAACGAACAGGATGTTGCTCGTATCCAGACGGATGAATTCCTGCTGGGGGTGCTTGCGGCCTCCCTTGGGAGGGATGTTGGCCACGGTGCCCTCGATCAGCTTGAGCAGGGCCTGCTGCACGCCTTCACCGGAAACATCCCGGGTGATGGAGGTGCTTTCGGACTTTCTGGCTATCTTGTCGATCTCGTCCACGTAGATGATCCCCTTGGAAGCTGCCTCGAGGTCGTAGTCCGCATTCTGGACCAGCTGGACCAGGATGTTTTCCACGTCCTCGCCCACATACCCGGCCTCGGTCAGGGTGGTGGCGTCGGCAATGGCAAAGGGCACGTTCAGGATCTTGGCAAGAGTCTGGGCGAGGAGGGTCTTGCCGCTGCCCGTGGGGCCGATGAGCAGGATATTGCTCTTGTCCAGCTCGACCTCACCGGACTCTCCCAGATAGTTGATCCGTTTGTAGTGGTTGTACACGGCAACGGAGAGAATCTTCTTGGCCATCTCCTGACCGATGACATAGTCGTTCAGGTCCTTGTGGATCTGATCGGGCCGGGGGATCTCACCGGTTGCAAAGTCATCTTCACTGACGTTGTCCTGCATGATGATTTCCTGACACAGGGTAACGCACTCGTTGCAGATATAGACATCGGGACCGGCGATGAGCCGGGCGACATCAGCCTGGAGCTTACCGCAGAATGAACAGCACAGTTCTCCGGATTTGTTGGTCCTTTTTGCCATAATTTTCCTCTATTCCTTGACGTTCATCTCGCTTCTGCTCGCCAGGACTTCGTCGATAAGGCCGTATACAGCCGCCTCTTCGGAACTCATGAAATAATCCCTGTCCGTATCGTTCTCGATCTTAGCAATGTCCGTACCGGAATGGCTGGACAAGATCTGATTCAACGTTGCCTTCAAACGAATAATTTCTTTGGCCTGGATGTCAATATCCGTGGCCTGCCCCTGGAACCCGCCCATGGGCTGATGAATGAGAATCCTGCTGTGAGGCAAGGCATAGCGCATCCCGGCTTCCCCGGCAGCCAGAAGAACGGCTCCCATGCTGGCAGCCTGGCCCATGCACAGGGTGGCCACGGGCGCTGAAATGTACTGCATGGTATCGTAGATGGCCAACCCGGCCGTCACCGATCCGCCGGGGGAATTGATATACATGTTGATCTGCTTGTCCGAATTCTCCGATTCCAGAAACAGGAGCTGGGCGCAGATGAGATTGGCGATATTGTCGTCGATGGGAGTGCCCAGCAGGATAATCCTGTCCCGAAGCAACCGGGAATAGATGTCATAGGCCCTTTCGCCGCGGCCCGAGGTCTCGATGACAATGGGGACATTGTTGGTGACCATGCGTTCCTCCGTTATGATGGATGTGGTCTGCTCGTTCGGTATGGTATGATGTACACGGAAAGAAAGATACTGCAAAGAACGTGAAAAAAGGGATGAGGCGTATCTTTCGCGGAAAGGAGATCTCCAGGCCGTTGTTAATCAAGGCATACATTCATCGCCGGGAAAACCGGCCGACATGCACGGCCAGGAGCCGTTCGCTGAAAGTACCGCAAAGAACCGGGGAGAACAAGAACCGAGCAGGCAGGAAAAAAATGGAAAAACCGGGGGGATGTTTCCTTCCCCCCGGTCTGAGCGTTACTGAGAGACGCAAAGCTTATGCGTCGTCCTGATCGGCTTCCTGAGCGGGCTCCGCGGCCGGGGCATCGGGAGCGGGAACCATGGTCACCTCGGCGTTCTCGTAGATCAGATCCATGGCCTTGTCCTGAAGGACCCGGTCACGCAGGGGAACCATGAGGTTGTTCTGTTCGTAATGATCCTTGAGGGCGTTGAAATCCTGGCCGGACTGCATGGCCATCTTCTGGAGGAGAAAATCCACTTCCTGAGGCTGCACATTGATCTCCTGCTCTTCGGCAACGGCCATGAGGAAAATCTCGGACTTGACGATGTCTTCGCATTCCTCACGGAACTGTTCGCGCAATTCTTCGGGAGATTTACCCAAAGATTCCAGACTCTTGCCCTGCTGTTCGGTGCGCTGCCGCAGTGTCTGGACCTTCTGGTCGATGTGGGCATCCACCAATACGGGAGGCAGATCGAATTCCACCTGATTCTTGAGTTCGTCCAGGAGCTTCTTCTGGGCCGCGCTCTTGTTGAGATTCTTGCGGGAGTGCTCATAGGACTGGGTGATCATCTTGCGCAGTTCGTCCATGGTCGAGCATCCACCGGCATGGCTGGCAAAATCATCGTTGAGCTCGGGAAGCTTCTTGGTCTTGATGGCGTGCAGCGTGACCTTCATCTCCACTTCCTGCCCGGCGAGATCCTCGTTGAGGAAGTCTTCGGGAAAGACCACAGTGCCGGAACCTTCTTCTCCGGCCTTGAGCTCCTTGACGATGGACTCGAAGCTTTCCAGGGCGCTGCCTTCACCCACACGCAGCTCGAAGCTTTCGGCCTTCACGGTCTCGATGGGTTCACCGTCCTTGTATCCCTGAAAATCGATCATGACCACGTCACCGTCCTGTGCGGTACGGGACTCGTCCACCCGGGTGAGGGTGGCGGAGTTTTCACGCATGCGTTCCAGAACCTGGTCGACCTCTTCGGGCTTGATGACCACTTCTTCCTCTTCAACGGCCAACCCCTTGTACTCGGGCAGATCAAAGGAGGGAACCACCTCGAAGGAGAAAGAATACTCATACCCTTTCCCTTTTTCCAGCAGCTCGGAACCCTTGGGGTTCATGTCCAGCCGTCCCAGCGGGGTGACTTCCATCTCACTGAGAATGGTGTTGATATGGTAGTTGAGCAGGTCCTGGGTGGCCTCGCTGTACAGCTTCTCACCATAACGGCCTTCAATGATCTTGGAAGGAACCTTGCCCTTGCGAAATCCCTTGATTTCCACATCCCGACGGTACAGGGCGATGGTTGCCTGGAGGGAGGCGTTGACCTCATCCTCGGGTACCACGACATTGACGGTCCTCTTGACCGGGCTGACTTCTTCGACAGTGTATTCCATGAAAAATATTTCCTCCTTATATATGCAAGGACCAGGACCGGGGTCATGGCCTGCAGGTGTCTGTAAAATGGTGCGAGAGGAGAGACTCGAACTCTCACGGTCGCCCGCTGGCTCCTAAGGCCAGTGCGTCTACCAATTCCGCCACTCTCGCAAATTACAAAGACGGCTTTGTAAGCATGGACCCCGGAGGTGTCAACATGTGAAATGAGACACGAACGGGGCCAGATGGTTGGTGGGACCGTCCCCCTTGCCCAGATCGAATCCCGTTTCAAGGGCCGCGACCAGGTACTCCTGACCCAGCCTGACAGCCTCCTCGAGATCGTGACCCCGTCCGAGATACGCGGCAATGGCGGCGGACAGGGTGCAGCCCGTACCGTGAGCATTGTGGGTGTCGATCTTTTTGTGCTCGAGAGCCACCGGAGGGTTGCCGGGCATACCCAGCCAGTCCACCATGACATCTCCCTGAAAATGCCCGCCCTTGAGCAGGACCGCGCCCGCGCCCATATCCAGAAGCTTTCGGATGGCTTCGGCAATATCTTCGGGAGAGGAGATGGACATACCGGTCAGGGTCTCGGCCTCGGGACGGTTGGGAGTGAGCAAAGCGGCCAGGGGAAGGATACGCTCTTTCAGGGCGTCGATGGCATCCGCTTCCAAAAGGGCATGCCCGCTCTGACTGACACAGACCGGATCGACCACCAGGGGAAAATCCACGGCTTCAAGCACCGGCGCAATGGCCTCGATGATGGGCGCGGAAAAAAGCATCCCGGTCTTGGCAGCCTTGATGGGAAAATCATCGAGCACCACGGTGAGCTGTCTGGCCACAAATTCCGGTGATGCGGGCTCGATCCCGTAGACCCCGGTGGTGTTCTGGGCGGTCAGTGCGGTGATCACCGAAAGCCCGTAGGTCCCAAGCACGGTCATGGTCTTCAGATCCGCCTGAATACCCGCCCCGCCGCCGGAATCAGACCCGGCAATGGTCAGGACGCAGGGGGGGATGTAGGGGGGGGTGGGGTGGGGCATGGGGGGCTCCTTGGACAAAGATATAGGATACAAGATATACGATATACGATATAAGATATAAGATATACGATACCAGACAACCCATATACGTCTATACGTCATCCCGGACGTGATCCGGGATCTCCATGGGTTTGGCGTTGCGTTGACGTCTGGGCCACGTTTCTGGCGTTTAAGATCCCGGCCTGCGCCGGGATGACGCATAACGCCGTTCTCCCATACGATGACAATATGTTTCTCAGGGCTCGCTAAAAGATGTGTGGCAATCTCAAATCGCCGCATCCAGCAACATATTGTCCCGATGAATGGTCTCGGGATACGACGCATGGCCTAAAATGGCCTCGATCTCCGAGGTA
>CAYWJL010000048.1:0-10324 GCA_964458145.1 uncultured Desulfovibrionales bacterium
GAAAAGAGACAGGGAGACCGGAGACGGCCTCTTCTTCCTTCAGCCTTCTTCTTTCAGCTTTCTTCCTTCAGAACCTTCTCTTATTCCCCTTTTTTCCCCAGATACTTCCGCACCGCCTCACGTAACGTCTCGGCCGCCAGATAGGCACAATGCTCGTTTTCCTCGGGTAAGCCCCCCAGGGTTTCAAGCACATCCTTGCCATCGAGCATGCCGGCCTGTTCCACGGTCTTGCCCTCGGCATATTCACAGGCAACCTCACCGCTGACCTGGCTCGAACCGCATCCCGTTGTCTCGAACAGGGCCTTTGTGACCAGATCGTTCTCGATGGCGAGATGAATGATGATGGTATCGCCGCAGCTGCCGGTCAGAGCGGCCGTTGACGAAGGATTGTCCATCTTTGCGAGATGAACGGGGTTACGCCACCGCGTATAGACTTCTTCGCCCATGTTCTCGAGAGTATCTTCAAAAACACGATCCTGCAGATCGTCCAGAAAGGCATCGAGTGTATCGCTCATTGTCGCTCCTTACATGCATGGAATATGAAAAACCAATTTAGAAGGAAAATCCCCGAGAGGCAATTGCTTTTTCGCGACCCACAGAAACGGGAAGCGCATAGAAAAAGGCCTGCTGCGAACCAGTCGCAGCAGGCCTTTCGATGTTACAGCAGAGAGGAATTTCTAGGCAAAGGCTTTTTCGAAGTTGGGCACGACCTGCTTTTTGCGGCTCATGACGCCGTCCAGCCAGACCTTGCCGCCTTCGGGCTTGGCACCAAAGGCTTTCTCGACAACGGATTCGTCGTCGGAAACGATGAGCATTTCGGTTCCTTCCTTGATGATGTCGGTGAGCATCAGGAATACGGAATGACGATTGCCTTCTTCCTTGAGGGCCAGGATGTCCTTGGCAAGGTCTTCCTTGATGTCGGCGACCAGAGCGAGATCGACCAGTTCGAGCTGACCGATGCCGACCTTGTTGCCATTCATGTTGAAATCCTTGTAGTCGCGCTCGACCAGTTCACGCATGGGCGTGCCCTTGATGGCGGACTTGACTTCAAACATCTTCATGCCCAGAGCCTGAAGATCGGATTCACCGGCGATTGCGGCCAGTTCTTCAGCAGCCTTCTTGTCCTTGTCGGTGCAGGTGGCGGACTTGAAGATGACGGTGTCGCTCAGGATGGCGCAGAGCATGAGACCGGCGATGCTCTTGGGGATCTCGACGTTGTAGAAATCATACATGGCCTTGAGAACGGTGCAGGAACAACCCACAGGCCAGATCCAGCATTCCAGAGGATTGGGGGTGGTCACGTCGCCCAGCTTGTGATGGTCGACAATACCGAGGATCTCGGCTTCTTTCAGATCTTCGCCGGCAAAGGAAGTTTTGACTTCACGAACGGCAACGCCGAACTTTTCCAGGATGAAAGCGGATTCGGGGTTGATCTTGCCCTGAGTGACGGCAACGGCTTCAACACCGAGTTTGCTCTGCAGATCGGCAAGAGCGATAGCACCACACACGGTATCGGAATCGGGATTCTTGTGACCAAATACATACACTGCCATGAGTAACCTCCTCGATTGAAAGAAAAAAATGTACATCATCAATAGAAATGAGTTCCAATGCATAAAGAACGCTTGTGCCAAATATCACAATACCTCGCGACTGCCAAGCGGTTATCGGAGAAAAATTTCACAATTTTTTCCAAACATCAAAACACCCTTTCATATCGGATAATTGCTATAAAAACACGAACATATCCTAGGCGATAAAAGGGAGGAGGGGAAATACGTGCACAGAGGAAAAAATCAGAGGGCGAATCCGGCCCACAAACCCAACGCGCCAACGGCGATACCGCCGGTCATGAACAGATAGGCGCTTCGAAATCGCATGGCGATGACACCGCCAAGGCTGGCAACGAGCCATAAATGCGGCCAGACGATCCATGGAGAAATGCGGACAAAAGGAAGAAGACGTTCGAGGAAGAGGGAGAGAAGAACAAGGATGGCCAGACAGACGAGGCCGTGCAGCACAAACGAGTGTCCCATTCCCTTGCGGATGTAATCCTGGGGGGCGAAGAGCCTGGCATTGCCCCGGCGGGTCGAAACGACAAGAAGGTTGAATTCCCTGTTCTGCCAAAGACGTTGCCTGGCCTCGAGCCAGGCCATGAAAGCGGCGAAGGGAATGGTTGCGGTCAGGACCACAGCGATTTCACTGGGCTGATTGAGCCCGAAAAGCTGGATGAGGGTCAGGGAAGTGACGGTCGAAAAAAGCCCCACCGGCGGGATGAACGTACCTACGGGGATGATATCGAGCCAGAACAGCTCGAAAAAAAAAGCCACTGAAAGGCCGGTAGTCAGAGAACCGGTAGCAAGGGACCAGACACAACCTGCAGCCAACGGCCTGGAGAGAAGGTGGAGACTTATAGAAAATCTGAACAGGGAAAAAACGGCAAAAAAAAACTCCCTGCCACAAGCAGTGCGAAACCGGAAAGCTCAAGACCTACCATGATGTTACCTGGACAGGTTTGGTGGGAATACACCTGAAATCAAGTTCAACGCCCTGTTTGGAGAAAAAATTCAAGCAGGTGACATCCTCTTTGCCCACGGCCACATGATCGCAAACCTGTTTCTTGCCGGGGCCGTAATGCAGATTGCCGATATTGAGCCGGGCAAAGCTCACTCCATGAGTATAGGCCGTCCTGGCGTCGTTGCAGGTGGAAAAAAGCAGGAGAATGGGCGCGTTTCGCTTTTTGCGAGCCCGTGAGATGGCATTGTCCGCCGAGGTGACCTTGGAAAATACCAGGGTTATATCCTGGGGAATGGCCAGATGCATGATTTCCTGACGCAACATATCATCGGCCAGCTCATCGTTGATGACAATGATGGTCCGAGCCTTGGTATACGGCAACCAGGTTTCAATGACCTGACCGTGAACGAGACGGTTATCTACGCGAACCCAGAGCATTTATCCCTCGACCCTCCTGCGAAGGACCTCACCGGCGACCAGAATTCCCTGTTTGCCCGCTGATTTGGCCTCGGAAGCAATCTTTGACAATTCAATATCACGATTACCGAGAACCTTGAGCAACAAGGGAAGGTTGACCCCGGTGACCACCTCGAGCTTACCGGCGACAAGCAGAGAAAGACTGATGTTTGTGGGCGTCCCGCCAAACATGTCGGTCAGAACCAAAACGCCCTTCCCCTGATCACATGCAGCAACCGCATGCTTGACCTCACCAAGGATGATGTCCATCCCCTTGGAAATATCGATGGCCACGGCACGACAATGGGGCGTATCCCCGACAATGGTGGCTGCCGTCTCGAGCAGAATCCGCCCGAGATCTCCATGAGTGACCAATACTATACCAATCATTCAATCATACTCCACACCCGGCCTCAAACGGTTTGAAGGCCGTATTTTCATCATGTCACATACCATATGCGCCGGTTGAGCCGTTCACGATTCCGGCAAAGGCACTGTTCACAAGAACACGCGTCGCCGTGTTCACCCAAGCTCGAGATGGCGGTGTTCAAGAGAAACAATGAATCCCTGTTGTCGCAGAAAATTGAACATGAGTTCGGTCACAGCCACGGAACGATGCCTCCCGCCGGTACATCCAAAACCGATGGTCAATCTGTATCTCCCCTCTTTGGCATACAGGGGCAGTAAAAACGCGAGAAAGTTTTTGAGATTTTCGATGAACTTTTTGGCAAAGTCCTCTGCGAACACATACGCGGCCACGGCTTCGTCCTTGCCGGAAAAGGGCCGCAATGCTTCGTCGAAATAGGGATTGGGCAGAAAACGCAGGTCCAGGACGATATCCGCCTCCTTGGGAACCCCGTATTTGAAGCCGAAAGAAATGAGATGAACCCGAAAGCCCGAGGAGCTTTGTTTGGTGACCTGCCATTTCTCCTGGATGATGCGCCTCAGATCATGGACCGAATAGTCGGTGGTGTCCAATACGAGATCCGCACTCTCCCGGATGGGTGCGAGAATATCACGTTCCTTGTCCACCGCCTGCTCCAGGCCGGGCACTGTTCCCTCGAGAGGGTGAGGACGCCTGGTCGTGGCATAGCGGCGAAGCAACTCTTCTGTGGCTGCCTCGATAAAGAGAACCTGCGGGGTTATCCCCAGACTCTTTAGTTCATCCCTGGCGAGCATCCAGCATTCAAGAAAATCGAGCTGCCGGAGATCCATCCCTAGAGCAATCCCTCGGTACTTGCTGTTTTTTTCACCCGCAAACAGGGTAACCAGAGCTGTGACGATACTCGCCGGAAGGCCGTCAACGCAAAAAAAGCCGAGATCCTCGAATACATTGAGGGCAGTACTCTTACCTGCCCCTGAAAGACCGGTCAGGATGATGACAGGGGGATTGGCGGCAGTCACAGGCTAAGCCTCCTTGAGCAGGTTGCGCAAGGTGAACCCATCAGGTGCATCGAGAAAGGCCTGACGGAAGGAAACATCCTGAAGAAGCCGGGAAATATGAGCCAAAATCCGCAAATGCATGCCCGCGACATTTTCCGGAGCCAGAACCAGAAAAAAGATATGACAGGGTTTATGATCAAGAGCCTTGAAATCCAAACCTTCGAGACAACGGCCGACCACAAGACCGACCTCCTGGATACCTTCGAGTTTGCCATGAGGAATGGCAATGCCGTCACCTATGCCCGTGGTCCCGAGCTTTTCTCTGTCCAGCAGAACCGAGAGGATCTTTTCCTGATCGAGGTCCGGCCATCTCGTCTTGATCGGGTCAATAAGTTCGGCCAGGACCTCCTCCTTGGTCCTGGCCTGCAAATCAGCGATTACACATTCATCATCGAGAAAATCAGCAAGTTTCATGTATCAAATCCCAGGATCGATGAGACCAAAATCTCCGTTTTTGCGGTGAAAGATCACATTGACCCGTTCTGTTTCAGCATTGAAAAAAACCAAAAAGTCATCTTCGAGGTTGTCGAGCTGCATGGCGGCTTCGTCCACCCCCATGGGCTTGGGAGAAAAACGGTCCGAAGGTACAATGGTAGGAACCTTCTTCTCGGGCAATTCAGGCTCTACAGCCAGATCTGCGGCATCGATTCTGCCGGCCCCACCCTTTTTCCTGTTCTTCTTGCCCTTGTCCCGCAACCGGCGGACCTGAGCCTCTATCTTATCGAGCAGCAAATCAACCGTGGAGTACATGTCTTCACTCTGCTCGTTGGCCGACAATCGGAGGTTGTCACCGGTAAGCACCACATCTGCCCGATGACGGAATTTTTCCACTTCAAGATTGACCTGGAGATCCGCGTTGTCCGGATTGGGAACATATTTGGCAATCTTGCCAAAACGCCCCTTGGCATACTCGCGAAGATGATCTGAAGGTTCAAAATTCTTGAAGGTGAAGTTCATATTCATAGAATACCTCCTGGATTAAGGTGGGTACACGACAAAATATGTTTGCAGCCCGGAAGCGGCTCCAATAAAGATTCCGCTGGTCCCGAGGCGTGCAGATTCCGGGAATCAAAAAAATTTTTTGCGTCGTGACGATGATTCTATGTTCAAAGCAGATCGGTACTTGGCCACGGTACGACGGGCGATGTTCACCTCGAGAATTTCCTTGAGCATCTTTGAAATTTTCTCATCGCTATAGGGTTTCTTGGTATTCTCTCCGTCGATGATTTTCTTGATGGCCACCTTGACGCTTTCGGAACCGACCTGTGTCCCGTCGTCGAGATCGAGGGCGCTGTTGAAAAAATATTTGAGCTCAAAAATCCCGTGGGGAGTGGCCAGGTACTTGCTGGTGGTGATGCGACTGACCGTTGATTCGTGCATGTCGATATCAGCGGCCACATCCTTTAAAATGAGGGGCTTGAGTCTGGTCGCGCCGTGTTCGAAAAAATCATGCTGAAATTTGACGATGCGCTCGACCACCTTGAAAAGGGTCCGTTGACGTTGCTGCAGACTCTTCATGAGCCACTGGGCGGCACGCATCTTTTCGTGGAGATAGGAAGAGTCTTCCTTGCTTGTCCCTCCCTCCATGGTTTCCATGTAAAAGGGATTGAGCTGCAATTTCGGCAACCCGTCATCGTTTAAGACAATGACAAAATCATCGTCGTACTTGTACACATACGCGTCCGGGCTGACATAGACGGAGGTCGACGATCCGTAACTCGCACCGGGCAAGGGATCGAGGGAGGTGATCACATCAAGGTATTCCTTGAGATCGTCCTTGGAAAGCTTGAACTTGCGCAACAGGGGCTTGTACCGGCGCTGCTCGATGTCTTCGAGATGGTCCTCGATGAGGGAACGAAGAATAGGATCATGGTCTCCCACGGCATCGAGCTGAATGATCAGACATTCCTTGGCCGTTCGGGCGGCTATGCCCACGGGATCGAAGTGCTGGATCACACCGAGGACCCGTTCGACGGTTTCTGCCGGAACGTCCAGCTGTTCGACAAGGTCATCCACACTGCTGGCCAGATATCCCGAAGAGGTGAGACTTGCGATGATCAACTCACCGATGCGGCAGTCGGGCTCGTCGATATCCGAGAGATGGAGCTGCCACAAAAGATGTCCCTCGAGGGATGGCTTGCCCGAAACCCTGCCCTCATAGGAACTCATCTCTTCGAGGGATTCGCTCTCGTGGCCCTGTACCTGTCTGGTGGTGCTGGAAAAATCCCCGAGATAATCCTCCCATTCCGCATTCTTGAGAAAATCCTTCTCCTCGGTGGCAAATTCCTTCTTGTCCTCTTCCTTCTTGGTTTCCGGCTCCTGCTCCGTCTTGCTCTCGGGTTGCCCCTTTTCATCGAGCATGGGATTTTCCAGCAATTCTTCCTGGATCACATCGAGAAGCTCGACCCGCGAAAGCTGCAGAAGTTTGATCGCCTGCTGGAGCTGGGGCGTCATGACCAGCTGCTGGGTGAGTTTGAGATTTTGTCGTAATTCCAAAGCCATAATGTATTCTCGTTGTGAAAGCACTGCCAGACAGGTCCAAAGGGGACCGGCAAAAAAGGTATGAATTATTTCAATGAAGTGGAAAAAAATCTTTCAAGGTTGCCTGCACTTCCCTTGTGCCACAGAAGCAGGGCTCTTGCAATCACCTAAAGCCTGAAATCTTCTCCAAGATAAATCTGCCGGGCCTTGGGGTCATCCACGATCTGATCTGGCGTTCCCTCGAGGATGATCCGGCCATCATAGACGATGGATGCTCGGTCACAGATATTGAGCGTTTCACGGACGTTGTGATCTGAAATGAGGACGCCTATCCCCAGATCCCGCAAGGAACGAATGATCTGCTGGATATCTTCCACAGCCAGAGGATCGATGCCGGCGAAAGGTTCATCGAGGAGGATGAACGAGGGCTCCTGAATCAGGGCTCGCGCGATTTCGAGACGTCTTCGTTCCCCCCCGGACAAAAAAGCGGCCTTCTGGTTTGCAAGGCGGGTGATCCCCAATTGTTCGAGAAGGGTGTCGGCCTTTTCGTTACGCTCTTTCCTGGACAATGCGGTATACTCGAGGATGATCATCAGGTTTTCGCGTACGGTCAGCTTCTTGAAAATCGAACTTTCCTGGGGCAGATAGCTCACCCCGCTTTTGGCCCGCTGGTGCAGGGGCCAGCCGGTGATCTCCTGATCTGCGAGAAAAACAGAGCCGCTGTTTGGCCGTATGATGCCGACGAGCATGTAGAATGTCGTGGTTTTTCCGGCACCGTTAGGACCGAGCAACCCGACGACTTCACCATCCTGGACCTTGATGGTGATACCTTTGACAACCTTTTTCTTGCCGAAGATTTTGACGAGATCATGCGCCCTTAAAATCGCCATGGAATCACTTCACCTGATCCGGCCGGGAAAAGAAAATGGCCTCGACCCGTTTCTTCCCGCCAACGATCTCGCTGCGGTTATCGCGAATATAGAGCTTGATGACTTCACCGCTGATCTGATTCTTGCCATCTTCGAGGCGGGGCTCTTTTTCCATCTGCAGCAATTCCTCGTTCTGAAAATAGATGGCCTTGCCGCAATATCCCTTTTTGCCCTGACTTTCGAGACGAACATTATCAAGAGCGACGATCTTTTCCACATTGGAAAGATCCTGCCCGGGTTGGTTGTCTTTTGTCGTGGATGCCGACGAACCGGCCCCCTTCTCCCCGGAGAAATAAATGGTCAGTTTTTCGGACCAGATCTGGAAATCCTGACGCACCACATGCACATCCCCGGCAAAGGAAACCTGGTTGTGATCGGGATCATAGGCCATGCTGTCCGAGGTGATGGTTGTAGGCACTTTGGCCTCTTCTGCACAAACCCATCCGGAGCACAGGCAGATCAATACAACCAGGATACTGCAAAAACGACTTTTTTTCACGTAGATGCCCTCACGTCATACGAAAGCCAGCTTCTCCCTTCGCGGTAAAAAGCCGTTTCTGGTTTTTGGTTTCTAGTTTTTGGTTATGGTCCTTCGCCGTTCCCTAAAGCCTAAAACGTAACACCGCCCTACCCTTAACCCTTTCCACTTCACTCCCCCCCAATACGAGACCCGGCGTTCAAAACAGCCTTGACCCGACCATGGGCCGCAAGACGCTTCGTTGCAAGTTCCGCAGTGGCGCTGTCCGCTGTCAGAACCATATCCCTGCCGCGGATCACGACATCTTCCCGGAAGAAAAGCTGCGAACTTGTCCCGTTGTAATGAAGGCTCGCTGTTGTCAACCGACTTCCCTGATACCGCGCGACCACATTGGACCAGATATCGGCCTGATCGTTTTTCTGATCGATCCTGCCGTGATCGCCTTCCACATACACGGGCTCGCTTTCACCTTCCTGAAAATAGAGAATTTCAGGATCGCTCACCACAACAAATCCCTGCTCCTTACGGTAATCGGCACTCGTTGCGTTGAGCGTCCATACAAGCCGCCCGTCCTTGCCCTGCCGCAGGGTGACCCCTTCAAGGGAAAGATCCGCATCTACTGCAGGTTGTTTCCTGGCTACAGGTTCATCGTCTCGAACATACATAGTAGCAAGGATAATACCGGCAATGGAAAGACCAAGAAGAAAGAGAATCGTCTTTTTCATGGGTGTTCAATCAGCCCAGGTACGCCAGAGCCGATCCAAGGATTGCTGGGACTCGAGGATGAAGCGGATAGCCTCTCTCACGGCCCCATGTCCGCCACTCTGCGTCGAGGTCCACAGGGCCAGATCCATGATTTCCGGCTGGGCATTGGCCACGGCCATGGGAAGCCCGACGACCTCCATGGGGCCGACATCGACCCAGTCATCCCCCATATAGGCCATTTCCCCAAAGGATATGCCGGATTTTTCACTGATCTCACGCAAAACAGGAATCTTGTGGTGGTGCCCTGGATAATAATATTCGATGCCGAGCTCGTTGACCCTGGTGGCCACGGCCCGGGAATTGAGACCTGAAATGACGCCGATGGCTATCCCTGCACGCTGGGCGAGTTTGATGCCGAGGCCGTCCTGAACATTGAAGCGCTTCAGAATGCGCCCGTCCTGGTCATAATAGAGTCCCCCATCGGTCAAAACACCGTCCACATCGAGAACGAGCATTCTGACCTTGGCGGCACGTTCCCTAGCATTCATGGGGCACGCTCCATAGGGCCATGAGTTCTTTCTTGAGGCTTTTCGCTTTGCCAAGCGGCCAGCTGTTGGGACCGTCACACAGCGCCTTGTCCGGATCGGGATGGACTTCCATGAAGATCCCGCTGCAGCCGCCGGCGGCTGCGGCACGGGCGAGCAGAGGCACATACTCCCTGTGCCCACCGGAGGAATGTCCCTGCCCCCCGGGAATCTGAACCGAATGGGTGGCATCGAAAACCACGGGGCAGGCAAACTCTTTCATGATGGCAAGGGATCTGAAATCAACGACCAGATTGTTGTACCCGAAAGACGCTCCCCGTTCTGTGAGCCAGATCATGTCGTGGCCCACCGAACGCATCTTTTCCACAACAAGTTTCATGTCCCAGGGGGCCAGAAACTGACCCTTTTTCACATTGACGATCTTCCCGGTACCTGCTGCCGCCAGCAAAAGATCGGTCTGGCGGCACAGAAAGGCCGGGATCTGCAGCACATCGACCACCTCACCCACGGGAGCGGCCTGTTCGGGAAGATGAATGTCCGTTATCACAGGCAATCCGCTTTCCTCCCGAATGCGCCCGAGCCAGTCCAAACCTCTGGACAACCCCGGACCTCTGAAACTGGTCACCGATGTTCGGTTGGCCTTGTCAAAGGAGCTCTTGAAAACGATGGGCAATCCAAGCTCTTTTGAGATGGCAGCGAGTTCCAGGGCGGTATCCCTGGCAAGCTCAAAGCTTTCCAGGGCACAGGGACCGGCAATGACAAAATGCCCG
>CAYWJL010000049.1:0-328 GCA_964458145.1 uncultured Desulfovibrionales bacterium
GGCGTCTTTGACCTGAGAAGCAAGCAGGAACGGCTTCAGGAGATCGAGGCCCAGCTCTCCCGGCCCGGTGCGTGGGACACCCCGGATGCGCTCACGCCCGTTCTCCAGGAAAAAACCCAGCTCGAAGAAGAAATCGCCAAGTGGACCAAACTCGAGCAGACCAAGACCAATGTGCAGGAATGGCTCGAACTCGCTGAAGAGGACCCCTGCGAGGAAACCCTCGAGGTTCTCCAAGGCGAGATAGACCAGCTCGAAAACCGATTGCGTCTGGCCGAGATGGAAACCTTGCTTGCGGGTCCCCATGACAACGCCGCAGCCATCGTGGATA
>CAYWJL010000049.1:338-10167 GCA_964458145.1 uncultured Desulfovibrionales bacterium
GGCACCGACTCCCAGGATTGGGCCGAAATGCTCCTGCGTATGTACCGACGCTGGGCCGAAACCAAGGGTTTCAAGCTCGAATTTCTCAACTACATTCCCGGTGACGAAGCCGGAGTGAAAAGTGTGACCATCCAGATCACCGGTCCCCATGCCTATGGGCTGCTCAAGGGCGAAAAGGGCATCCACCGGTTGATCCGCATTTCTCCCTTCGACACTTCAGGGCGCCGTCACACCTCCTTCGCCTCCCTGGATGTCTGTCCCCAGGTCGGCCAGGACATCGACATCGAGATCAAGGACGACGATCTGCGTATCGACATCTTCCGATCCAGCGGTCCCGGGGGGCAGCATGTGAACAAGACAAGTTCTGCCGTGCGCATCACCCACCTGCCCACCAATATCGTGGTCCAGTGCCAGAGCGAACGATCCCAGCTCAAAAACAGGGAAACCTGTATGAAGATCCTGCGGGCCAGGCTCTACGAGCAAGAGCTCGAAAAGCTGGAACGTGCCAAACAGGCTGAATACGCCTCCAAGACAGCCATTGCATGGGGCAGCCAGATCCGGACCTATACCCTGCACCCCTACCGTCTGGTCAAGGATCACAGAACCAACCTCGAAATCAGCAATGTGGATGCGGTCCTTGACGGCGAGATCGACGGTCTGATCCAGTCCTACCTCCTTTTCCTGCATGAACACTCCTAACCCCACAGATCGATGGACCAGAGTCTCGAACAGATCTTGAGCGATCTCGAAACGCTCAGCCAGAAAATCGAAGAGCGTGACACCTCTGTTGTCGCCAAACCGGATTCGGAAGAAATCCTGGCCCTTGTGCGAATCATGCGGGGCATGACGCCCGAAAAATGGCAGACCATCGGCGGAGAGGACCGTTTTCCCAAATGGTTCGCCGTTCCCATGGGCCATGACAACAGCACATCGTTGCAGCACATCCAGGACCAACTGGATCGTCTGGCCTTTCAGAAGAATCACGATCCCCTGACGGAACTCCCCAACCGCCATGTTTTCGAGATCACCCTGCAACGCGAGCTCGAGCGGGCATACCGTTTCAAGCATGCCGTCAGCCTGTGCATCATCGATCTGGACGATTTCAAACGGATAAACGATACCTACGGCCATCCCTGTGGTGACCAAGTGCTCAGGGAAGTGGCCGGAATTCTCACCCACGTCCTCAGGCAGACGGACATCCCGTCCCGTATAGGAGGTGAGGAATTCGCCATTGTCCTTCCCGGAACGGGACTGGTGCGGTCACAACGTCTTCTTCATCGTCTCCAGTCCGGTGTCCGCGCTCTGCGCATTCTGTGTTCAGGACATGAGATCCCCATACGAATCACCTGCTCCATGGGCCTGGCAACATGCAGAGGCAAGGAAAGAATACGCCCCACAAAACTTTATGCCGCTGCGGACCAGGCCTTGTACAGGGCCAAGAACAAGGGTAAGGACACGTTTGAAACTGCCCCCCTCCTCGATCTCGCGCCCGTACGTCAGGACACCCTGGTCCTCCAGGAAGAGAAGCATTTCCTGTTCGCCAAAAAATAACACCAATCCGGATCGAATCATGACTACACCCAACTCCACAATGAGCATATCCATAGTCAGCGGCAAGGGAGGCGTCGGCAAGACCAACCTCTCCCTCAACCTCGGCTATGCCCTTTCCCGCCTGCACCACTCGGCGCTCATCATGGACGCCGACCTCGGTCTCGCGAACATGGATGTGCTGCTCGGCATTTCACCCCAAAAAAATATCCAGGACATCATCACCCAGGATATCCCGCCGGAGGATGTGGTCGTGGCCATCAACGAACTCGGCCTCGACCTGCTGCCTGCAGCCTCGGGCATTGCCGAACTCGTGGAACTCGACGAAGACGTCCAGTCCCTTCTTCTGCACAAACTTCAGTCCCTCTTTCACGACTACGACTACCTTCTCCTCGATCTGGGTGCAGGGATAAGTCCCACGGTTCTCTCTTTCGCGGCCATGTCTCAGGAACGTTTGGTCATTCTGACCCCCGAACCGACCTCCCTGACGGACAGCTACGCCCTGATCAAAATCCTGGCCGCCGAACACGGGGTCAAGAACTTCCAGGTCATCGTGAACATGGCCGCATCCCAACAGGAAGCACGTCAGACATTCGAACGACTGTACGCGGCCTGTGAGCACTTCCTGAAGATCAAGATCCAGTTTCTGGGTCTGGTCCATCACGACAAGACAGTGACCGAATCCGTGCGCAAACAGGAACCCCTCATCAAATGGGCACCCAACAGCCGTGCGGCCCAGGATATCATGAGCCTGGCAAAGTCCCTGCATAAACAGCGCTCAGCCCTGGCCCATCTCATTGCCAAATCCCCTGTCCTGCGAACGAAATACTATGTGTCCGACCTGTAACACATTGACATATCATATATAATTCATATCACTTTTGAGCATGTCATAAGAATCAGGGCACCAGTTCCCTTTTTTCTAGAAAATGCTTGACCTTACCTTTAATTATCAGCAATACTTGAAATATTAAGAACGGTTGAATCAGCCTGTGCTATCCACCAACCTTCCATATAGAGGACGATGTCATGAACAAGAGTGAATTGATCAAAACAGTGGCAGACCAGAATGATATCTCCATGGATGAGGCCATCATCGTGGTCAACACCTTTTTCGATTCCATCCGGGAAGAACTCTTGCAGGACAATCGGGTCGAAATCCGTGGATTCGGAAGTTTCAAGATCAAGGAATATGAGGGTTACAAAGGCCGCAATCCCAAATCCGGGGAAAAGGTCAATGTCAAACCCAAAAAACTTCCGTTTTTCCGTCCCGGCAAGGAACTCAAAGAATTTCTCAACAAGTAAGGCATCAGCCCATCCCATGCTTCTATTACGGATTTCCGTCTGGTCGTTTCTGCTGCTTCTGACCATCTACCTGCCAAAGGCCTGGGCCCAACCGGCCCTGACCATTCTCTATACGGCCAATTCTTGGGGATATTATCGAACCACGAAAGCCTGACAGGGGAAAACCATCGGCGGTATGGCCCGGCGGGCCACCATCTTTTCGGGGTATGACGATCCCCATACCCTTCGTATAGCAGGTCCTTACGAACTGGCCAAATGGCCTCCGGCTCGACCTCTCGATGCCGAACGCGTCAAGCCGCTTATCCGGGGATACGAACTTCTCGCCTACGATCTCGGTGTTCTCGGAACATCGGAAGCATCTGCCCTTCCCCTGCTTGCCAAGGATCAACCACAAACATGGCTCAGGGCAGACTCGCATCCGCACATTCATCCCATGACCACGGCCATGGGTTCGGTCATGGCCGTGGTGTTCCCCACGCTCCAACCGGACGGCAGCCCCTCCGAGTCCATGCTCAGTGAACTCGTCACCACCCTGACCGACCTCAGACATTCCCATCCCAAAGCACTGCTCGTGGGTATCAGTTCCTGGGGCAGAGAGCACGAAAGACGATTCCTCGATGACCACGAGGGACGGTGCGACATCCTTTTGGGAAGCGGGCCCGGCCCCGGTTTGACATCGGTTTTCTCCAGCCATGCGAAAACCCTCTGGACCCGTGCCTACACCAAGGGAAGAACCGTGAACAAAATTGAAATCAGGGAATTTCCCTCGCCCTCCGCATCGTTCAACTGGAAAAACGGCCGGAATATTTCCACAAAGCTTTTGGTCCTCGGCGAGAAGATACAGGACAATCCCGCCATGGACGCCATTCTTGCACCCCTTGACGCCGTTGCCAAGGCAGCACAGACAAAGCGAAAAAACGGATCGTGCGGACATTGAACCGGCCAAGTCTTCATCTCGATTGCAGTCCTCAACAGGTACCCTTGAACATCCTCGTCCTTACCCAGCCCATATCACATCGCGTTCATCCCATCCCTTGCGCTCCCAACCAGCCGCAACAAGCGTTTGGGCCTTGACATCCGTCGCTGATTGGTCTGTTACGACGAAACTCCATCCACCCCGTCCCCAAGCAAAGGAAACAAGGTTATGCTCGCTTCTCCAGGCCAGGCCGTCGCCTTTTACAAAATGCAAGGCAGTGGCAATGATTTCATACTCATGGACAACCGTGAACTCCGTCTCACTGCCGAGCAGATGCAGACATGGGCCAAGGCCCTGTGTCCCCGCGCCTTTGGCATCGGAGCCGACGGGCTCATTTTCATCGACTTCCCCCCTGCGGATGAACAGGTCGATTACAGGTGGCATTTTTACAACGCCGATGGCTCAAGAGCGGAAATGTGCGGAAACGGATCGCGCTGCGTGGCCCGGCTGGCCTTTGAACTGGGCATTGCGGGAACCAGTCAGGTCTTCAAGACGGACGCCGGTCCCATCAAGGCCCGGGTCATCGAAGAAACCGGTCAGATCAAGGTTCAATTGACCAAAGCCACGGATCTGGAACTCGAAGTGTCCATCTCCAAGGAAAACGGAGAGACCATGCAGGTCCATTTCGTGAACACCGGTGTTCCCCATACGGTCCTGCTCACCAGCAATCTTTCAAAAATCGACGTTCCCGGCCTTGGCAGTTCCATCAGGTACAACCCCAAATTCGCCCCTGCCGGGACCAACGTGAATTTCGCCCAGATCGAGGATAGTGATCACATGTCCCTGCGGACCTACGAACGGGGCGTTGAAAACGAAACCTATGCGTGTGGAACCGGGGCCAGCGCGTCCGTCTTCGTGGCCCATGCCCTGGGCAAATGTTCCGATCATGTATCCGTGACCACATCCGGCGGAGAAAACCTTACTGTCCACCTGGAAAACGGAGACATCTTTCTCCAGGGAGACGCCATGATCGTCTATACGGGAAGCATGCGTCCGGAAAGCTTCGGTCTCACCACCGACTAAATCAGCATATACCTATCCTTCAATCAGCCTCAACAGGAGGAACCAATGGAAATCAAAGGCGCACTGACCGCCCTTGTAACCCCCTTCAAGGATGGGGGTATCGATGAAGAAGCCTACCGGGCCTTTATCGAATGGCAGATCGAATCGGGCATCGATGGCGTGGTACCCTGCGGGACCACGGGTGAATCGGCCACCTTGAGCCACGACGAGCATAAAGAGGTGGTTCGCATCTGTGTCGATCAGGTCAGGAAACGGGTTCCGGTTGTTGCGGGCTCCGGTTCCAACAACACACGCGAAGCCATCGAGCTGACAAAGTTCGCCAAATCAGCAGGTGCCGACGCAGCTCTCATGATCACCCCCTACTACAACAAACCCACTCAGGATGGGATGGTCGCCCATTTCAAGGCCATTGCCGACGAGGTTTCCCTGCCCATGGTCGTGTACAACGTTCCGGGCAGGACCGGCACCAACCTGCTTCCCGCCACCCTCGGACGCATGGCCCGGGAGATCCCCACAGTCATCGGGGTCAAGGAAGCCACCGGCGACATGAAACAGGCCTCCCTGATCGTTGAGGCATGCGGTGAAGACTTCACCCTGCTCTCGGGTGACGATTTCACCATCCTGCCCTTCCTCTCCCTTGGGGGTAAAGGGGTCATCTCGGTCATCTCCAATATCCAACCGGCCAAGACCAGCCGGATGTGCCAAGCCTGCCGGGAAAACGACTGGAAGACCGCCAGGGCCCTGCACTATGAACTGGCTCCCCTCAATCGTGCCATGTTCCTCGAATCCAATCCCATTCCTGTCAAGACCTCGCTTTCACTGATGGCCAGGATGCAAGCAACCCTGCGGTTGCCCATGACGCCCCTTTCCGCCGATCACCAGCAAGCCCTCGAAGCCGTCCTCAAGGAGCACGGGCTTATCTAGCCCATCTCGACCAGACGCTTTCACACGGATTCACCGACACACAAAAAAGGACGTTCAACCGAACGTCCTTTTTTTGTGTGATTGGTACCGGTACCGGAGCAGACTACCGGCCCAGCATGGCGGACACGAATCCGAACCGGCCCTTTCTTCGGGTACGTGCCTCTTCGATCTTTCTGTTCATCCGACTCAGGGAGTCGAGATATTCACCCGACCGATCGAGGTAAAAGGCCAGAGGCTTGGAAAAATGTCTCCCCACAAGACCGTCCAGAAAAATCTGGCTGATCTCCCGCTTTCGCAGGAGAATTTTCTGCGATCCCACGAAAATTCGTCGTTCGTCCGGGGACATGGTGCGCATCAGACGTTTGAGCATACTTCTCGACCTCGGCTGGTACATCCAGAAATACAGAAAATCCAGTGCATGGACATACAGCAGGGTTTCCAGTTCCTTGCCCTGGGTGGAGATGAGACACAAAAATTCCTTGGGACTCTTGAGAACCTCCAGGAGATCGACTTCCGGACACTGGAGCTCGAGACAGGAAAAGGTTTCGAAAAGCTGGTTGAGTTTCTCCTTGTAGTCCAGAAACCGCATCCGCATGTTGTTTCCGCGATCGGCCAACCCCTCGATGACCCCGGCCACGCAATCCGAGGCCGCCTTGGAAATGACCGCGGCCCACCGCTGCAGGATGAGATTCACCCCCGGCACATCGGCCAGGGTCAGCATGCCGCCGACAATGGCATTGAACGCCACAGCCAGAGGAATGGACAAAATGGACCTGAAAAAATTGCCGAAGGCCGCACTCTTGGGCAACCCCCTGAACAGATTATGGCTGGTGATATACAGCCCGTTGGCCAGGGCCATGATGGAATACAGCATGAGGGGGCTGGTCGTGGTGTTGATTCCCAGGGCCTTGTCGAGCAGAAGGGATTTGACCAGGTAATCCAGCAGGGGAACGGAAAAACCCGTGAAAAAAAGCGAGTCCGTTATCCGGTCCCAGCTCACGTAACTGTTCCAACGCAACAGCGGCGACCTTATGAGCCCTCCACCTCCAAGAACCGATTGGAGAATGTTGCGAAATCCCGTTATCCCGAACCAGATGAACGCTCCGCAATAGGCCAGAAGCCACCAGTCCTTGGTCAGGGCAAAGGTCAAAAACGCCGGAACAAACCCGATGAGTACCTTGAGAACATTCCTCAGGCCGCTGTTGAGATATCTGCACGGTATCCGTTCAGGTTCCTTTTCGGTCTTCTCGAGAACAAGTCCGTTGTCGCACTCCTTCTGAATCCCCCCAAGGATGGTTATGTTCCCCTGGGTGCCCGGATGCAGGGCATAGTCCCTGACCACCCAGTCCTTGATGGTCGTGTACCCCAGCCACACGCCCCCCGGGAGCAGGCGCATGATCCGATACCAGACCTGGGCAAATCCCATGAAGCTGGTCTTGGGGATAAATGTGATGCGTTTGTGCACCGTGGCGGTTACCGGAATCCGCTCACGCGAACGCCTCTCTTTGCCCCTTTCCAGTGCAGGAACGGTTTCCGTGATCACAAGGCCCATGCCGTACAAATGACGGGAACGACCGGTGGAATCGCTGCCGATTCTCGATTTGAGAGACAGATCGCGGTAATAGGACTGCAGCGTTTCGATGTCGAAAAGAATCTCGACCAGCCGAACCTTTCTCGAATCAACGGGAGCATTGGACCTACCTGCGAGCTTTCCGTCGATTTTCTCGATGATGGCATGGACGATGCGCTTGAGCTCCACCACATTCCCATGATTGAGAGCGAGCTGCAGTTCGTTGATGATTTCGAGATCGGGCGAGATTTTCCCCTCGGTGACATCCTTGAGGTTGAATATCTCGAGATGGGTGATCATTCCCTTGCAGTCATAAAGAAGCTCGAGCACGTCCACAATGGAAAGATCGGTCAACTTCAAGGTCGCTCTGTACCCGGAATGCAGGTGAGCGAGCATGGTCAGAAGCTCGTTTGGGGAAAGCCCGAGCAGAGAAGGAAGATCCGGGTCTTCCCTGTGGACGAGAGGGTCCCGGATTTCAGGGTTGTTCCGCGGGGCCAGCCAGCGAGCTATGATCCTTTCCGAGTCGATGCAGTTCATCTCGGCGACCAGTGTGGAAATCCTGTTCCGCTCCTCCTCGTCGGCATCCGAGTAGGCGGCGCGCTGCTCTTCGACCCGTCTGTGCATCAACGGCATGATCAGGGTGTAGATATACTTGGCCAGATGATACATGGAGACCTGGCCCACGCCCACGAAATCGAGAAATCCCTCCCTGTCGAGCATTGGGCAGTCGATGCCGTAGAGATCCGAAATATCCTTGCGGTGCCGGGTATTGAACACGTCAAGGGTCTCGAACACATACCGCTGCTGATAGGCGAAGACCCGCTCCTGCTCCTTGAAAAATTCCCTGACCGGCATTTTGGAGAAAAAATTGATGAAATCCTGCTGATCGGTGAACCCGCGAGGAGCCCAGACGATCTGGATGTATTTGCCCCTGAAAAGCGCGGGCAGCTCGATGCCGATGCGCACCTTCATATTCATGATCGAAGCCGCTTCGAGCAGCTCGCTGACCACTTCGGGCCTGACGTAGTTATAATAGACGACCGTGAGAGTCCTGATTCCCTTGATCCAGGCATCCATGATCAGATGCGTGGGTGACTTGCGTCCCTTTGTATTGAAATCATGGACATGATGATCAAACGCGATCTGATTCCATTCTTCGGGCATCTCCAGAAGATGATATTTGGCAAGTTCGTTCTTGATGATTCGTGGTTTGCCCGAAGCGGCGGCGCGGAAATCCCTGGCAAGTACAAGCCTGCGTGCATCGTCCCCCTCGGCCCTGACAAGTTCCTTCATGATCTGCAAAAGAACCCGAGCCGTGTTCTTGCGAAGTGTGCTGTGAGCTCGTGAAAGGGCCTCTGCGTACAGGGACCGCAAGGCGTCAAGGCGCTGCCCGGCCTGCCCCTTTTGGAGGGAGCCGAGAAGATGGATGGCAGCATAGGCAATGCGCAACCCGCTGGAGGCCGCCATTTCCTTGATCCCATGGGGATGGAGCTGAGCGCCCAGAAGTGTCCTGGTCTCCTGCAGGGAAGGATCCCGTTCAAGCACATCCCGTACGATGGCCAGAAGTTCGTAATCCCTCTTGTCGAAAAAAAAGCGAGAACGTTTCACAAAATCACCACTCACAAGTTGTCAGACCGCTTCGCTGCAGCCTCTCGCATACAGAGCCCGGTTCGCCACGGGCACGGTAGAAAAAACATCACCGAACACGTACCAACGACTCATACAACCCGTTCGGCAACCATCATGAATACAGAATGAACCAGGCGGGTCCTGCCATCAGCCGGTCGGAGAATGGACGAGCACCCTGTCCTTACCGTCGACTTCCCGAACAAGGACGTCCACATGCTCGTCGGGTTCGGTCTGGATCCTCTTGCCCACAAAATCGGCCTGGATGGGCAATTCCCTGTTGCCGCGGTCCACGAGCACGAGCAGCCGGACGCTTCGGGGCCTCCCGAAATCCAGGATTGCCTCCAGGGCGGCCCGGATGGTCCTCCCGGTAAAGAGAACATCGTCCACGAGAAGTATGTCCCTGTCCTTGATGCTCACCGGAAGATGGGTGCTGTTGATGGAGGGCACTCCGCTTCTCGAGGTCCAGTCATCCCGATAGAGATTGATATCCAGCTTCCCCATGGCAAATGGGGTTCCGGTTTTTGTCTCCATCATCGTACGCAGACGGTCGGCTATCTCAACACCCCTTCGCTGAATCCCCACGAGAACGGGTTCGTTGTCGTTTCCCATGCGCTCGAGCACTTCGCAGGCGAGCCGTTCGATGGTCCTTTGCATTTCCTGTTCCGTAACTATCTGTTTTTCCATCTTCATTTTTTCTCCACCTTATTTATCATCTGGATACGGCCAAGATATTGTGAAATCAAGCACATATTTATGACAAGGTCAAAAAACTCTTTGAGTCTCCCCGAGCGACACCCGCCCGGCCCACCCCCGAGTCCGGATGCAGTCGGCCGGCAATCAGAGCGACAATCCTG
>CAYWJL010000050.1:0-10012 GCA_964458145.1 uncultured Desulfovibrionales bacterium
GAAATCAAGGGTCGCATCCAGCAGATCCGCGCCGAGATCGCCGACTCCACCTCCGATTACGATCGTGAAAAGCTCCAGGAACGCCTGGCCAAGATCGTCGGCGGTGTGGCCGTGATCAATGTCGGTGCTGCCACCGAGACCGAGATGAAGGAAAAGAAGGCCCGCGTCGAAGATGCCCTGAATGCAACCCGCGCCGCTGTGGAAGAAGGTATTGTTCCTGGTGGTGGTGTTGCTCTGGTTCGTGCACAGGCCGTGCTCGGTAACGTCAAGGCCGCTGATGACGACGAGACCGCCGGTGTCGAAGTCATTCGTCGCGCCCTGGAAGCTCCCATCCGTCAGATCTGCACCAACGCAGGTTTCGAAGGCGCCGTCATCGTGGAAAGCGTCCGCAACGGCAAGGACGACTTCGGTTTCAACGCCGCAACCGGCGAGTTCGAAGACCTGGTCAAGGTCGGTGTCATCGATCCCAAGAAGGTCACCAGGACCGCTCTGCAGAACGCCGCTTCCGTGGCTTCCCTGCTGCTGACCACCGAGGCTGCCATTGCCGAGAAGCCCGAAGAGAAGAGCGACATGCCTCCGATGCCCGGTGGCGGCATGGGCGGCATGGGCGGCATGATGTAATCTGCCCCACCGTTTACAGCTGTTGCTAAAAAAGCCGGTCCCTGAAAAGGGGCCGGCTTTTTTGTGGTTGTTTTTTTTCGTTGAAGAGGATTACGAAGCTGCGGCCACAAGTTCCGGGGCCCGCTTGACGGCTTCCTGAAACTCCCGCTTCAGACTTTCGAATAATTCATGCACGGATACGATATTTTTGACCCGGGGGGCATTGGAACCGGCAAAGGCGAATCCGTGTTTGAGCAGTCCCTTTTTGGCGTTCACCAGAGCCATGGCGATGCAGTAGGGGCTCTTGGTGTGATCACAGGTTTTGATGCAGTGGAAGGGACATTTGAAAGGCTTGCGCATGCCGTTTTTGACGTCTTCCAGAAAGGAGTTGTTGATCGCTCTCCCCGGCATGCCTACCGGGCTCTTGATGATGGTCAGGTCCTCTTCGCCCGCATCGACCATGGCCTGCTTGAATGCGTGATCGGCATCGCATTCATGGGTGGCCACGAATCTGGTCCCCATCTGCACACCCGAGGCACCCAGTTTGAGGAACTTGAGGATGTCTTCGCCATCGTACACTCCGCCGGCTGCAATGACCGGGATCTCTTTCTCCGGGGTGTTGAAGGGGGCTACTGCCTTGACCACATCGGGGACCGTTGCTTCCAGGCTGTGGGCCGGATCGTCGATCTCTTCGGGTTTGTACCCCAGGTGGCCACCGGCCTTGGGGCCTTCCACAACGAATGCGTCGGGCAGGTATTTGAACCTGGATAACCATTTCTTGCAGATGATCTTGGCAGCCCGTCCCGAAGAGACAATGGGCACCAGCTTGGTGCGGGCATCCTCGGGCAGGTATTTGGGGAGATCCAGGGGAAGACCGGCTCCGGAAAAGATGACATCCGCCTTTTCCTTGACAGCGGTGGTGACCATGTCGCTGAAATTGTTGAGCGCGACCATGATGTTCACCCCGATGATTCCGGAAGTTTTTTCACGAGCCTTGCGGATTTCCCGCGTCAGGGCCCTGATGTTGGCCTGCCGGTAATTGGAACCGATATCCTTTTCGCACATACCTATCATGGCTGCGGCAATGACCCCGATGCCGCCTTCCCTGGCAACGGCCGATGGCAGGCCGGACAGGGAAAAGCCCACGCCCATACCGCCCTGGATGACCGGAATTTTGGCGATGAGATCGCCGATTTTGAGTTCTGGAAACAGTGACATGTGGTGACTCCTTTGCCGGAGGTGGATTGTTTCCGGCATGTTTTTGCGTGCTCACTCAGTTTTGGTTTTGCTTGGCTGTTGAGATCAACTATGACCGAGGAATTCAACTGAGTGATTATTTAATATATAAGCATTCCATATCCGAAAGCAATAAGTGGGTCAAACGGATGGCCGGGGAGATGCGGAGAACTGCCTGAACATGTGAGGATGATTGGGGAAACGGTCCGGGCCCGTCGATGCGGACCCGGGATGGAGATCATGCGAAGATGGCGTCGGGTTTGTACGGGTGGGTTCCGAGGATGACTTCGACCCCTGCCTTGGCCTGGATTTTCTTGATCAGGATGTCCTTGTGCGGGCAGTGATCCACGAGGCACGGGGCTATGTGCACCTTGGTCACCTTTTCGTCCATGGGCTTGTTCCACAGATTGATCTGGGCCAGTCGGGTGACGATGGCCGCACCGGGACAGTCACCGCAATTGAGCAGGCCGATGAGTTCGGCGTCCTGATCCTTGTACCGCTCGAATTCTCCGGCCCTCCGATTGAATCCCACCATGCATCTGGAGCATCCGATGCAGACATCATCCATGGCCTTTTTGCAGCCGACTATGAGGATCTTTTCCATGTGAGGTTTCTCCTTGAATTGAGAGTGATAGGGCGATGCGAGATCTGATGCACCCCCTTATCCTCTCATGGAGTCCAATGCAAACTGATTCGGAATGTTTTGAAACCGGAATTCCCGGCTTTGTGTGTATCCGATATCTGTTCCGGTACTTGGGGGTTAGCAGCTTTTCAGCTCATGAGCCGGTACGTTGGTGAGCATCGAATCCTCACGGAGCATCCATCTGAAAAACTCACGTCCGCCAACCGGTTCGGGTTTACCGGGGCTGTTCGGCGGGTTTCATGTTCGCTGCAGGTAGTCCACGATAAGTCGTTCGGCACGCATGGCCAGCTCCTGAATCTCGGGTTTGGAGACCTGGTCGTCGGCTCCCACTGCCTCGCCCTTGTGGCGGAGGCGGTCGGTGACCAGGGACGAGAAGAGAATGACCGGCATATGCTGGAGCACGGGATCGGATTTGATCCGCTTGGTCAGGTTCAGCCCGTCGATGGTGGGCATTTCGATGTCCGAAACAACGATCTGGACGAGGTCGATGGGACGGGTCTGCTCCTTTTGCGATTGTTCCTTGATCTGCTCCAGACGGTCCCAGGCTTCCTGCCCGTTGTTGACCACTTCCACATCGAACCGGGCTCTTTCCAGATAACTTTTGAGCATGTTTCTGATCACCGCAGAATCATCGGCAACCAGAGCCCGGTAGCGATTGGTCCGTTCGAGCTTGGGAAGGGGCTTGTTTTTGAGGCTCAACTCCGGGTTGAGTTCGGCGATGATTTTTTCCAGATCGAGCAGAAAGATGATTTTTTCGTCGATATGGACGACACCTGTGATGGTATTGTCCGAAAAATTGCCGAGATATTCGCTGGGTGGATCCACCTCGTCCCATCCGATCCGGTGGATGCGATTGACCCCGGAAATGAGAAAGGCATTCACGATGTCGTTGAATTCCGTGACAATGGCCTTGGGATTTTCATTGTCGGGTTTTGTCTTGTGCAGCCATTTGTGCAGATCGATGAGTGGGATGATTTTGGATCGCAGATTGAATGCACCCTTGATGGCCCTGTGTCCGGAATCGGGCATTTCGATGACCTTGGGCGGGGCTTTGATGATTTCCAGGACCTTGGCCACGTTGACGCCGTAGTGCCCACGATAGGGTTCCGGTTGGTCAGGAATGATTTCGTCGAGGTAAAATTCGACGATCTCGAGCTCGTTAGTGCCCGATTCGAGAAGGATGCGTGAGCGGTTCATGAAATGCCTTTGGGTTGGGATGAGTTGGACAGAATTGCTGGGGCAATGAGACCACCGGAATATTGTAGTACAAAAGTTATTTTTCTGATGCCTGAAAACATCGCGTTGATCAATACGCGTGCAGGGCATTCATGTGTGGCGCGCAAGGATGAGCATGACGGAAGCGCGCAGTGACTGCATGTCGGCAGTTCACGCCTGTATACGAGCTGCCGGCATCCCATGAGGATCGTCGGCAGGGCATTCGGGTGCCCGTGGAGACATATATCAATAAACCCCAGATCTTGATCCATGAAAAACCTTTACAAGCTATTATAAAGGGGTAAACTGAAAAAAGTTAATAAATCAAAGTGGATGATGTCTTTCACGGCATAACAGGGCCGGTGTTGGACAGCAGACCACTCCCCGGTCGAACACGAGATGAAAAAAGGAGCAGGCCATGGCACGAATACTTAGGATCAACACGCGGGAGAGGACGTACGAATATCAGGAACTCGGAGAGTATGCCGGACTCGGCGGCAGAGCCCTGACATCGAAGATGATTCTCAACGAGGTTCCACCGACCTGCAATCCCATCGGCCCGGACAACAAGCTGATCGTGGCCACGGGCCTGCTCGCCGGAACCATTGCTGCCAATTCCGGCAGAATTTCGGTCGGTGCCAAGTCGCCCCTGACCGGAGGCATCAAGGAATCCAACTCCGGCGGCATGCTGGCCCTGAAGATGGCCAAGCTGGATCTGCTGGCCGTGGTTCTGGAGGATAAACCCGCCAAGGACGCACCGCTTTGCACCATCAAGATCACCAATGACGGCGTCAGTTTCGAGGATGCCTCGGGTTTTGAAGGGGTCGGCACCTATGCCGTGGCAGAAAATTTGTTGGAAACCCATGGCAGCAAAACCGGTGTCATGCTCATCGGCCCGGCCGGTGAGACATGTCGTCTGGCCGCCTCCATTCAGTTCCCCGACCCCAAGGGCCATCCCGCTCGCGCGGCAGGCCGCGGAGGCCTCGGTGCGGTCATGGGATCCAAACGTGTCAAGGCGCTGGTGGTCGACGATGCCGGAGGAACCGGTTCCGGGTATGCGGACAAGGACGCCTTCAAGGAGGCCTCCAAGCGGTGGGCTCAGATTCTGCGTGACCATCCTGTCACCGGTCAGGGACTTCCCGCTTTCGGTACCGCCATTCTGGTCAACATCATCAATGAGGCCGGTGCATTGCCTACAAAGAACTTCCGTGAAGGACGTTTCGAGGGTGTTGCAGGGATCACGGGTGAGAAGATGGTCGAGTTCATGGAAGAGCGTGGCGGCAGGGCCAAGGAAGGGTAATGATAAAAAAGGTCAGTACCTGACTTCCGGATTCGAATACGAGACCGTGTGGGCCTTTGGTGCCAACAGCCTGATCGACGACATCGACGCCATCGCCCAGATGGATCGTCTCTGCGACGATCTCGGCCTGGACACCATCGACATGGGCAACGCCATCGCCATGGCCATGGACGGCGGCGTCATCCCCTGGGGCGACGCACAGGCGGCCATCGACCTCATGAAGCGGATCTACGACAAGAAGGATCCCCTGGGGCAGATCATGGGCAATGGAACAGCCTTTGCCGGTGAGGCCTTTGGTGTGGAACGCATCCCCGTTGTCAAACGCCAGGCGCTGCCCGCGTATGACCCTCGTTCGGTCAAGGGTGTCGGCGTGACCTATGCCACGACCCCCATGGGCGCCGACCATACCGCCGGGTACGCCGTGTGCCAGAACATTCTCAAGGTGGGTGGCGATGTCGATCCCCTGAAGAGCACGGACGACAATATCGAGACCTCCAAGAATCTGCAGATTGCCACGGCCGCTGTGGATGCCACAGGCCTGTGTCTGTTCGTGGCATTTGCCGTCCTGGACACCGAGGACTCCCTGGATGTGATTGCCAAGATGATCAGCGCCAAGTATGGCATCGACTTCAAGGCCTCGGACGTGGCTCCTGTAGGAATCGGCGTTCTCAAGGACGAGTATGCCTTCAACGAGGCCGCAGGCTTTACCAAGGCCCACGATCAGCTGCCTGAATTCTTCAGCAAGGAAACCCTGCCCCCGCACAATACCCGGTGGGAGTACTCCATCGAGGATCTGCAGAAGGCCAAGGTATAGTACCCGGCTGAAGAACGTGATCTGAAATCGACAAAAAGGCGGCCGCACGGTCGCCTTTCTGTTTTCTGGAGGAACGTATATGCGTATTGAAGTACAATGCTTCGCCACACTGGCAGTCCACAGTCCGAAGGACGGGAGCATGGACGTGGATCATGGCACGAGGATCGACGATCTCCTCGAGCACCTTGGAATTCCTGCAGACGAGGTCCGACTGGTATTCATCAATGGGAAGAACCGGGCCGACTGGTCCTATGGGATACAGGAAGGTGACAGGGTGGGCATCTTCCCTCCCGTGGGAGGGGGATGATGACTGGTGCGCAGGAGGCATCCGGTCTCCATCGATATGCCAGGAATCGGGAGTCGTTGAGTGCCGACGATCAGGAACGATTGCGTCGGGCTCACGTGCTGATTGCCGGGGCCGGAGGTCTTGGAGGGTATGTCATCGAGCTGCTGGCCCGTATGGGGATCGGACATCTGACTGTCGTTGACGGTGACAGATTCGAATCTTCCAATCTGAACCGACAGCTTCTTTGCCTGGAGCACAATCTCGGGTCTCTCAAGGTCGAAGCCGCCCGGCAAAGGGTTGCATTGATCGACAGGACCATCGTTTGCGAGATGGTGCCTGAATTCCTGGATCGGCAGGGGTTTGCCCGTCATATTTCCGATGTTTCCATTGTTGTGGATGCCCTGGGCGGAATCACGTCCCACCGGGAATTGTGCGCCGCTTGCATGGACGTCCAGAAGCCGCTTGTCACCGGGGCGGTTGCCGGCTGGACCGGGTTTGTGGTCACTGTTCCGGCCGGTGGCCCTGATCCCGGTTTTTTATGGCAGACCGACGACGCCAGGGATGCAGAAACTGTTCTGGGCAGCCTGGCTCCCACGGCCGCGACCATTGCCTCTGTGCAATGCGCTGAAGTGGTGGCCTGGCTGACAGGTCGACAACCATGTCTGGCAGGAAGGATGCTGATTGCGGATCTGCGACAAGGATCGTTCGAGATCGTTGCGTTGTGATCCGATGAGGTGTGATCCGATGAGGTGCTGCCCGTCTCGTTTTCTCCCGGATATTTTGATTTTTTCCATAAACCCACTGGAGTATTATCTGGTTTTGATATAAAAGGCCGATGTTTTCTTGTTGGACACCCAATAATGCGGTAGTTGTCAGACAAATCGGGTGAACGACAGGGATAGTGCCGGTTTCATGGAGGCGGTCTTGTGATTGTGACATCGAGGCCGGAAACAGGCAGTCAGGATGCTCGATGTCCTGGCAGGTTGTGGCGCGTGGGTTAGGTTTTTCTCAACGTAATCTGGATATCCGACAAAGGAGAAGAGGATGGATGCATTGCTCATGATGGTTCTCGTGTTCGTAGGGTACATTGTCATGTACCGACTCTACGGCCGGTTCATCGGTCAGAAAATTTTCGCCCTGGCCAAGGACAAATTAGTCCCTGCCAAGGAATTTGAAGATGGGGTGGATTTCGTTCCCACCAAGAAGGAAGTCATTTTCGGGCATCATTATGCCTCGATCGCAGGAACCGGTCCCATTGTCGGCCCTGCCATCGCTGTCATCTGGGGGTGGCTGCCTGCCATCATCTGGATCTTCGTAGGAAGCATCGTCATCGGTGCTGTGCACGATTTCGGTGCCCTGGTGCTTTCCATGCGCAACCAGGGTAAATCCATCTCCGAGTACACCAAAAAGTATATCAATCCCCGAACCGGGTTGATGTTCTTTGTCATCGTATTCATGGAGCTGTGGATATTCATCGCCATCCTGGGCCTGGTCATGGCGGTCATCTTCGCCAAGTACCCGGCAGCAGTCTTTCCCGTGTGGATGGAGATTCCCATTGCCGTCTATCTCGGGTATCTGGTCTACAAGAAGGGCAAGAGCATCCTCGGTCTGTCCATTCTGGCCATTATCGCCATGTACGTGACCGTGGTCATGGGCGTGTACATGCCCATCAAGCTTCCTGTCATCGCCGGCATTCCTCCGACCGGTGGATGGACGCTCATTCTTCTGACCTATGCCTTCATCGCCTCGGTGCTGCCGGTGACGACATTGTTGCAGCCCCGTGATTTCATCAATTCCCATCAGCTGATCGTGGCCATGGTCCTGCTGGTCGGCGGTGTCCTGGTTGCCGGCTTCACCGGACAGATGCAACTCGTTGCTCCGGCCGTGCAGTCCGCACCCGTCGGTGCTCCCCCGATGTGGCCATTCCTGTTCATCACCATCGCCTGTGGCGCTATCTCCGGGTTTCACGCCCTTGTCTCCTCGGGCACAACTTCCAAGCAGGTTGAAAGCGAAGAAGACGCTCTTGTCATCGGGTACGGCGGCATGCTCATGGAAGGCGTGCTCTCCACGCTGGTCGTGATCGCGGCCACCGCCGGCATCGGGATGGGGTATCATGCCGATGGTCAGCTCTTGAGCGGTACCGCTGCCTGGACCCAGCATTACGCTTCCTGGGCCGCTGCAGCCGGTCTGGGTTCCAAAATCGGCGCTTTTGTGGACGGCGGGGCCAACATGATCGCCACCCTCGGCGTGCCCGTTGCCTGGGCCGTTGCCATCATGGGTGTGTTCGTGGCTTCCTTTGCCGGCACCTCCCTCGATACGGCAACTCGGATCCAGCGCTATATCTCTACGGAACTGTTCACCCGTTTCGGTGTCAGCGCCTTCAGAAACATCTATGTATCTACCGCCTTCGCTGTCATCTCCGCAGCCATCCTGGCCTTTGTGACAGGTGCCGACGGCAAGGGTGCCCTGAAGCTCTGGCCGCTGTTTGGTGCCATAAACCAGTCCCTGGCCGCGTTGGGTCTGGTTGTCATGACCGTGTACCTGAAGACCAAGGGTGGCAACAAATGGGTCTTCAGCGCTCTTCCCGCAGTCTTCATGATCGTCATGACCATGTGGGCCGCCATCATGAACCAGATCAAGTTCCTGGGCGGGAGCAATATCCTGCTCATCGTGTCCAATTCCCTGATCATTCTCATCGTGGCGGTCATTGCCTTCGAGGGTGTGGTCAAGTTCATGAGCATCTCTTCGGATGGCTCAGGACCCGGGGCTACGGCCTTTTCCAAGAACTAGCCAGTCACAAGCAGACAGCGCCCGGTTCGTCCGGGCGCTGTCGTTTGAATCTGAAGGATAACGAAAGGCGCAACAATGCAGGCACAAGCTCTCAAGAAAACCTTCCTCCAATGGTATCTGGCCGTGCTCTCACCCGCATGTCTGGCCATAGCCGGATTGGCCTTGTGCAGGACGTTCAAGGTGGAACTGGTAGCCGAACAGGCCGGGCGAACCGTGACCATGTCCCTCCTCATTCTGGCCGGGCTGCTCGCATTTGCCCTCCCGTTGTGGCTCAGGATTTTGTTCTGCCGGACCCAGACGGGAAAAACAGGGGTCGAACTGGACAGATTCATCGTGTTTGAAAAGCGGTTCATCCTCGTAGGGGTACTGGCCACCTATATGGTGCCCCTGGGATATCTGTGCAACATTCCCCAGGTACCGCTTTTCTGGATCATGCTTTTTGCCCTGTATGCCGGGTACTATTACTTCCCGTCCCAAAAGCGGATCGATCTGGAAGTGAACATTTTCCGGGTCCAGGGGGTGGAATGAACCTGACCGATTTCAAGAAAAAAATCCGTTCGGCCCTGGCCACCTTCGAGGAAATCAACAAGGAACGGGCCACGGAAACCCTGGAATGGGAAGTGGGCGAGATGGAGAACATCTTTGCCGTACTCGTGCTCGGATCGTTCATCGGCATCCCTTCACCCCCTATTCAGGTGACGCTTGAACTCCTGCCCCTCATGGAGCGGGAGCTTGTGATCATGACCAACAAAGTGGCCACCTCCTCGGACCCCCTGGCTGAAGTCTGCTCGGTTCTGGATGCGTTCTGATGCAAACGGACCGTGATGCCGGGTCGGTGTTCCAGACGGTAGCGGATGCAGGTTGCACGTTTTCGGTCGGGGTTGTCGAGCACGGTGAACGTGTGCCTTCAGCCCCTTTTGTCATTTTCAGATCTGGTACAGAAATCTGAATGGTAGAAAATCAAGAAATGAAAGACCTTCATGCTAACCGGCTGTAATCTCTAAAATCTCCTAAATTTCTTAAATCGCCTAAATTTTTAACATTCTATTCTTGTAAAATAAAACCACGGTACTTCCAACATGACTCAGCAGATCCACATGTTCATCGGCAAGGGCGGGGTGGGCAAGT
>CAYWJL010000051.1:0-10010 GCA_964458145.1 uncultured Desulfovibrionales bacterium
GTCGTTTTCCCTGATGAATCCCCAGCAATGGTGGTCGGGATTGCGGGTCTGAATGAGTACCTTGCCCGGTTTTTCACCGCGTCCGGCCCGGCCTGCCACCTGGACCAGCAGCTGAAAGGTCCGCTCCGTGGCCCGGTAGTCGGGAAGATTGAGCCCAAGATCCCCGTCGACCACAATGACCAGGGTCACCCCGGGAAAATGGTGCCCCTTGCTGAGCATCTGAGTTCCCACAAGGACCTGCTGCCGCCCTTTGGCAAACGCTTCGAGAATCTGTTCCATCTGGCCCTGACGCCGGGAGGAATCGCGGTCCAGACGGGCGATACCGGTCCCTTCGGGCAGCGACCGGGTCAGAAACTCTTCCAGCTTTTCCGTGCCCGCCCCCACGGGTTGAAAAATCGACCCGCCGCAATGGTCACAGATCATGGGAAACGGCCGGGTGAAGCCGCAATAATGACAGACCATGCGGTTCACATCCTTGTGGTAGGTCAGGCTGATCCTGCAATGGGGACACTGGGCGGGTTCACCGCAGTCCTCGCAATACAGGACCGGGGCGTACCCCCTGCGGTTATGCATGATGATCACCTGATCACCGGCAGCCAAAGCCTTGTCCAGTTCCTGACCGCAGGGCGCGGCAAAGGGACCTGCAACGGCAGGAGAAATCTTGAGATCCACCAGATGAATGTCGGGCAGGGTTGTGGTGCCGATCCGTTTGGTCATGGAAACCAGACCGATGTCCTGCTCCCTGGCAGCGAAAAAGGTCTTCATGTCCGGGGTGGCCGAACCGAGAACGAGCAGCCCGTTGGAACGCCGGACACGATAATACCCCACCTCCTTGGCGTGATAGACCAGTCGCTCGTCCTGCTTGAAGGAGCCGTCATGCTCCTCATCCAGAATGATCACCCCAGGGTCGGGACCGGGCAGAAACAGGGCCGACCGCGTCCCCACGACCAGAAGAGGCTCGTCATCTTCAGCCATCCGGGCAAAGGTCGTTTCCCGAGTCCGGGCAGACTGATACCCATGGTACAGGAGAACCTCCCTGTCGGGGAAAAATCCCTTGGCCTCGGCAAAAAGCTGCAGCGCGATGGCCACTTCCGGAGCCAGGAGCAGAACCCGTTTGCCTCTGTCCAGACAGGCACGGGCCAATTCCAGATAGACCCTGGTCTTACCGCTTCCCGTGACCCCGTGCACCAGGCAGGTTGACGGCGAGGGGGTTTCCAGAAGCTCGGTCAGGGTCTGAAGGCTGTCGTTTTGTTCCGCAGAAAGGGGAAAACGTTCCTTGCACTCCCGGGGCGGAGGCGGTTCGGGCTCGTACGGGGTCGAGCGGATACCGACCAGCCCCTTGGATGCCAGGGATTCCAGGATGGTGGTGTTTGCCCCCTTGACCGCATTGCGCACCTGCGACCAGGCGGCCCCCCGCTTTTCCCAGAGATAGTGCAGGATATCCCATTGACGCATGGCATTGGGACGGATGGGCCAGGGCGGATCCTGGACGACATAGCAATACTTTTCCTCCCTGGGGGCCACGTACTTTCTGACCATGGTCCCGGCACGCCATGCCTCGGCAAGATCCTTCCGGACCGCTTCGTCCAGGCGGGCGATACCGGCAATGGTCAACTCCGTGTCCGAGCGTCTGTCCACGAACACGGGTTTGCCATCTTTCAGGAAACGGGGAAGTACATTGGCCAGAACACGGCCGGGGAGTTGGGATTGTCTGAGCGCCAGATCCTGCAGCAGGGCGATGTAGTTCCTGTCCAGACAGTCGCGGGAACATGCCGGCCAGAGGACTTTTCGGATGCGAAATTTCGATTCTTCGACCTTGGCAGGCCCGAGCAGCACCCCTATCCGGTATCCCTTGCCCATGGGAACGACCACGGCGAGCCCCACATGCCAGAACGATTCGGGAAAATACCCGGGGAGCTCGTAGGTCAGCGTGGAAAAGGGTGCGCTTATGATAGCTACATCCCAACGGCCTGAGTGCATGGGGCAGGTCAAGGGGCGGCTTGAACGGTGAAGGGGCAGCCGTCCAGAATGGTGAACAACGGAGATGCCGATGGGTACATGCTCTTGCCCTGAAAGTTTCGGTCCATGGCAGAGGAGGAAAACAGATCGTCCTTAAGGGCAACGTTCACCCCGTTCCAGCGGATGCGTACTTCAAGGGGGTCCTGCCCATGCACGGACCGCCAGAGAGTGTGGGGAAGCCAGAAATTGCCGATCCTCGACCATGCATCCCAGATCAGATCGCACCCTCTGTCCCCCTGCTGCCGGATGACACGCACCGGGATATGACGCTCGTTGTCCATCCAGAACTGAGTCGCGAGGATCTGGCCGTCTTCGGCTCCCACCACGAGACAGGGGCGATCGATGAGGAACTGATAGGACATGATGGAGGGATTCATGCCCATGTCCAACCAGTTTTTGAAAGGTAACTGCCAGACAACGAGTCCGGGCAGGGCAACACGATCCTGGTGCGGGAACACGCGAGCAAGGGAGGTTCGACTACCAATGGCAACCCGGACAAGCATGGGCTTCCCCTGGATAGTCTCCACAAACTCCTGTCGCCAGGCATCTCCCTTCACCCAGAGATTGCAGGTCACTTCGGGGTATTCGGGAAAGGAAAGAATGGCCTGAAAGGAGGACAGGGGGTTCATTTCCTTGCTGACGGATACGGCCACCTCGCCGGGTTCCGGGAAAAAGGCGTAACATGTGGAGGCGATGAGGCCATAAGCACCCACCAGAACCATTAGAGTCATGCTGACCAAGGCTTTCATGAAAAACTCCCTGTGCGTTGGGACGAAAAAAGACAATGGTTCCAGGACGACTTGCCCAGGAACCATCGTACGCTCCAAATACCTGCGGACTATCAGGACCGGGGAAGCATGGCCCGAAGATTCTCCACGAGTTCGTTTCTGAGGCCCTTGTCCTGGAGAGCGAAATAGATATTGGCCGAGAGATAATCCACCCAGTCGCCGGTATCGAACCGTTTTCCCTTGAGTTTGACCGCAAGCAGCCTGTTTTCCCTGGCCAGAAGCTGCAGGGCGTCGGTCAGTTGGATTTCTCCACCCTTGCCCGGAGCGAGGTTCTCGAGGTGCTCGAAAATTTCAGGAGTGAGCACGTAGCGACCGATCATGGCCAGCCTCGACGGTGCATCCTCGGGACGGGGCTTTTCCACCATCCCGCGCACCCGGTACATACCGGGAGCGAACTCCTCGGCCTGGAGGATACCATATCTGTCGACCTTCTCCCGGGGAACCTCGACCACACCGACCACGGGCATGTTTTCGGAACGGGCCACCTCCATGAGCTGTTTGATACCGGGATCACGATCAAAGAGCAGATCGTCACCCACCATGACCGCAAAGGGCTCGTCCTTGATGACCTCTTTGGCACAGAGAACAGCATGCCCCAATCCCAGCTGTTTCTTCTGACGCACGGAGATGATGTTGACCATCTCGGCCACCTTGCGGACTTCCGCCAGCATCTCCTCGCTTCCCGTGCGCTCGAGCAGAGATTCCAGGGCCAGGTTGTAGTCGAAATGGTCCTCGATGATTCGCTTGTTCTGGTTGTTCACGAACACCACATCCGTGAGCCCGGCCTGCATGGCCTCCTCGACCACGTACTGCACGGTGGGCTTCTTGTAGACCGGGAGCATTTCCTTGGGAACGTTCTTGGTGGCCGGTAACGACCTGGTACCCCATCCCGCGACAGGAACAACGACTTTGCGGATTTCCATTTGATATTTCTCCTTTCACCTGTGAGTGAGAGTGATGATTCGTTCCAAAAAACCTGCTTCCGGCCGGCTGGTGACGGATGCTATTCCAGACCGTGTTCCACTTCATGGGCCAGTGTCCGGGTCAGGGATTCGACCAGTTCCTGGTCCTCGCCTTCGACCATGACCCGGGCAACGGATTCGGTCCCGGAATATCTGAGAAGAACCCGACCGCGTCCCCCCAGCTTCTCCTCGGCATCCGTGACAGCTTTCTGGATGGCAGGAACCTGGTCAAAGGGAATTTTCCGCTCCACATGGACATTGACCAGTTTCTGGGGAAAAGGCTGCAAAAGTCCGGCCAGTTCAGAAAGGGGCTTGTCCCGTTCGCGCATGATCCTCAAAAGCTGCAGGGCCGCCAGGATGCCGTCGCCGGTGGTGCTGTGCTCCATGAAAATGATGTGGCCGGATTGTTCACCGCCAAGGGATATGCCGTGTTTGCGCATGGCCTCCACAACATACCGGTCCCCCACGGGTGTTCTGATGAGCCGTCCGCCCTTTTCCTGCATGAACACTTCCAGGGCCATATTGCTCATGACCGTGGCGGCCAGGGTATTGGCGGGAAGGGCACCCCGTTCCATGAGATCCATGGCGCAGATGGCCATGATCTGATCCCCGTCCAGAATCTGCCCGTTTTCATCGACAACGATGAGCCTGTCACCGTCGCCGTCCAGGGCCAGTCCGATATCGGCACCGGTCTCCACGACCTTGGACGCGGCAACGCCGGGATAGAGGGAGCCGCATTTGCGGTTGATGTTCAACCCGTCGGGCTCATTGCCCAGCTTGAACACCTTGGCCCCGAGTTCCTCGAAAATGAGGGGAGCGACCTTGTAGGTGGCACCATGGGCACAATCGAGGACGATTCTGACACCATCCAGAGTCAGCTCCGAAGGAAAGCTGTGCTTCAGATACACGATATACCGACCGGCACTGTCCTCGATCTTGGCGGCACGGCCGATGGCCTCGGGAAGGGGAAGGTCCCATTTCATGTCCCGATTCATGACCATTGCGGTGATTTCATCCTCCACATGGTCCGGCAGCTTGAAGCCGTCCTTGTCGAAAAACTTGATCCCGTTATCCATGAAGGGATTGTGTGAGGCGGATATGACCACCCCGAGATTGGCCCGCATATTTTGGGTCAGAAACGAGATGGCCGGCGTGGGCATGGGGCCGACCATAAAGACATCCATGCCGGCGGCGCAAAATCCCGATGTGAGTGCCGACTCGAAAACATATCCCGAAAGCCGGGTATCTTTACCGATGAGCACCCGATGTCTGCGGTGCCCCTTGCGAAAATACTGACCCGCTGCCAGCCCGAGCCTGAGGACCAGTTCGGGGAGCATGGGAAAAATATTGGCCTGGCCTCGCAGGCCGTCCGTTCCAAAAAGACGTTTGGTCATTCGTTCTCCTTAGCCTGTTTCTCTTTCACCGTGACAGCCAGCTTGATGGGCTTGGCTTCGAGCAGCACCGTATCCTCGGGGAGGAGGATCTTGTATGTTTGTTCATGGGTCCCCACTGCGGGGATCAACCCGGACCCGATTTGGGGATTGATGGTCCCTCGCCAATCATTCTCACGCATCAGGGACAGAGGAAGTTCGAGCTTGAGCCGAACAAAGGAGGGCTCCACGGAGAGTTCGAATCCCTCGGGCTGGACCACGGTCACCGGTCGCTTGACCCAGAGGATTCTCGTTTTGGGACCCAGCCGAAAATACGCCGTGACATCACCCACATCGGTTTCCAACTCCTCAGGGATGGCCAACCCGATGGCAGTCTGCCAGATTCTGGTGACATCCTCGGGCAGCTCGACCTCCTTGGTGCGCACTTCCTTCATCTTGGCAAGCACGGTACTGCCCCCGGTCAGGGTGATCTTGTCGGGTTTGGCCCAGGTTTCCTTGAGCACCAGATCACTGGCTATCTCCCCCTTCCAGGCTACCGCAACGGGCATGGTCTTGGAAACGATCCTGTCCACATCGAGTTCGAGACGCGGGGGAGATATCTCCATGACTTCCAGCGAGGTGTTCAGGGGAATGTTTTTCTGATTGAGCAGAATGGTGTTCGTACCCAGCCGCAGGGAACTCAGATTGGCCTTGTAGGCGAGATGCTGGGTATCGAGCCCCCGGATGATCCCGCTGACACCGCGTACCCGAATCTGGATACGATTACGCAAACCGCTGCGAATGACGTAATCGTCAGGCAGATCCACGAATTCGAGAGGGATCTCGATCCATGTATCCACCTTCTCGCTTCCGGAAACCAGATACCAGCAAAAAAAGGCCAGAAACAGGGACAGCAGCCTGTATTGCCAATGTTCCTTGAGTCTATTTAGCCAATGCACTGACAAGTACCCTCTTGAGACGAACCTCCTCGAGGCTCGTGGTTATCTTTCCACCAATGGCAACGGAAATGGTTCCCCGTTCTTCGGAAACCACCACGGCCAGGGCGTCGCTCTCTTCGGTGATCCCCATGGCGGCACGGTGGCGCGTACCCAGGGAGGCCCTGTGCTTGAGCCCGACGGCCAGGGGGAGAATGCACCCGGCAGCAGCGATTTTGTCGTTACGAATGATCACCGCTCCGTCATGCAGGGGGGTGTCCTGATGAAATATGGTCAGCAGGAGATCCTTGGTGACCACCCCGCCGATCTCCACACCCCGCTCGATAATGTCTCCCAGGGGCATGTTCCTTTCAATGACCACGAGTGCCCCGGTCTTGGAACGGCCCATGTCCAGCAGGGCAAGGACCAATTCGTCGATAACCTCCTTGCCGACCCGATCCCGCATCCAGAAACGACCAGCCCCCATGGCAGAGAGAGCCTTGCGGATATCCTTCTGAAACAGGATGATGATCACCAGAAAAATGGAGCCGAGAAACTGCCCCAGCAGCCAATGCAGGGTGTACAGTCCGAACACGCCGGAAGTGTAGTAGACGACCAGAAGCAGAAAAAGCCCGTAGATCACCGAAACGGCACGGGTACCCCGAATGAGCAGAATCAGCCTGTAGAAAATAAAGGCGACCAGCACGATATCGACGAGATCCTGCCAGGAAAATTGCAGATTGAGAGAATGCAAGAAATCAAACATGTGGTGATCCGTAAGGATTTGACAGCACTATATGATCAGCTCAGCGCCTGCACAATGGCAAGGGTCCGGCGTGTCGATCCGACATCATGAACCCGGTGGATGGCAACCCCCCGGGCAGCCAGCAGAGCCGTTGCCACCTGGGTCGCACCGCCCCGCTCGTTCTTTGCAAGCCCCAGGAGATCGCCCCACAGGGATTTGTTGGACAGTCCCATGTACACAGGCCTTCCCAGGGTAAAAAATCGTTCGATATTCCGAAGGATAGCAACATTGTGCTCAAAGGTCTTGCCAAAGCCGATCCCGGGATCGATGACGATCCGGTCCTCGGGAAGGCCCGCCGTCACCAGCTCGCGCATCTTTGTTTCGAAATACTCCAGAAGCTCGCTCACAACGTCGGCATACACGGGATTGTTCTGCATGCTGCCCGGCCGTGCCGAAGTGTGCATGAGAACATAGCCGGGTTTGTACTGAATCACAACATCCTTGAGCAGGGGATCGAAAGAAAATCCCGAGATATCGTTGACGATGAGGGCGCCGGACTCCAGGGCATCCCGTGCCACGTCAGCCTTGTAGGTGTCGATGGAGAGCACAAGCTCCGGGTTTTCGTCGAGCAATCCCCGGATGACCGGAAGAACCCGCCTACCTTCCCTTGCTGCGGGCACATACTCGGCACCCGGCCGGGTGCTCTCCCCCCCGACATCGATGATCTCCGCTCCCTGCCCATGCATGGCGAGCCCGGCATCCACAGCCGTGGCCGTGGAATCGTGGTGTCCCCCATCGTAAAAGGAATCCGGGGTGACATTGAGAATGCCGGCCACGACAAAGGGGGCAGGGCCAACGACCCTGCCCCCTTTCACAGTCCATTCAATCCCCATGTTCGGGCGCGTCATGATCAGCTGTCGTCCTCTTCCAGGGAAAAGTCATCGTCCTGGGGCTGGCTCGCACTATCTCCCCTGGTTGCCTTGGCAAGGATCTCGGGAGCGGCCAGTTCTTTCCCCTCCATGATCAGATCGACCTCCTTGCCTGTCAGGGTTTCCCGCTCCAGAAGGGCCTCGGCCAGACGGTGGAGGGTGTCGAGATTCTCCTCGAGAAGCTCCTTGGCTTTGGAGTGTCCCTGAGTGACGATCCGCTTGATCTCGGAATCGATGAGCTGGGCCGTCTGCTCGCTGTAGTTCTTGTGGGACATCATGTCCCGGCCGAGAAAGACCTCGCCCTCGCCTTCGGTCATGGAAATGGGGCCGAGTTTTTCGCTCATCCCCCATTCGCACACCATTTTTCTGGCCGTCTTGGTGGCCCGCTCGATATCATTGCCCGCACCCGTGGTCACCTGACCGAGAACAATCTCCTCAGCCACGCGACCGGCCAGAAGCACGGCCATGTTGTTCTGCAGAAAGGTCTTGGAATAGCCGTGCCGATCATCCTCGGGGAGCTGCATGGTCACGCCGAGGGCGCGACCACGGGGAATGATGGAGACCTTGTGCACGGGATCGGTACCGGGCAGCAACCGGGCCACCAGGGTATGTCCGCCCTCGTGATAAGCAGTGGTCTTCTTCTCTTCGTCGCTCAGAATGAGACTGCGACGTTCCTTGCCCATGAGGACCTTGTCCTTGGCTTCTTCAAAATCTCGCATAGCTCCGAGAGCGGCCTCGTTGACCAAATTTTCCAGGTCGGCCCCGGAAAAACCCGGAGTCCCACGGGCCAGGACTTCGAGGTCGACTTCGTCGGAAAGGGGCACGTTGCGGCTGTGCACCTCGAGGATACGTTTGCGACCCTTGAGATCCGGGCTGGGAACGACAACCTGACGGTCGAAGCGGCCGGGACGCAGCAGCGCGGGATCGAGAACATCGGGCCGGTTGGTGGCCGCGATGAGAATGACTCCTTCATTGGACTCGAACCCGTCCATTTCAACGAGCAGGGCGTTCAGGGTCTGTTCCCGTTCGTCATGCCCGCCACCCAGACCGGCTCCTCGCTGCCGACCCACGGCGTCGATCTCATCGATGAAGATGATGCAGGGAGCGTTCTTCTTGCCCTGGATAAAGAGATCACGCACCCGGGCAGCACCCACACCCACGAACATCTCCACGAAGTCCGAACCGGAGATGGAAAAAAACGGGACCCCGGCCTCACCGGCAACCGCCCTGGCCAGCAGGGTCTTACCCGTGCCCGGAGGGCCCACCAGCAGAACGCCCTTGGGAATACGTCCACCAAGACGGGTGAATTTCTTGGGATTACTCAGGAAGTCGACAACCTCGCTGAGTTCCTCCTTGGCTTCGTCCACCCCGGCAACATCCTCGAAGGTGACCTTGGTCTCCTCCTGGGTGACCATCTTGGCTCGGGAGCGGCCGAAGGACATGGCCTTTCCCCCGCCCCCCTGCATCTGGCGCATGAAAAAGATCCATACCCCGATGAGAAGGAGCATGGGAAACCAGGAAACCAGAATGGTCATGTACCAGGGCGCTTCCTCCTGAGGCTGGGCCTCCACCTGGACATTGTTCTTCACCAGGGTGTCCACAAGCTGGGGATCGTCCGGCGCATACGTGGAAAACATCTGATCGCTGATCAACCGACCGGCAATCTTGGGGCCCTGGATCTTGACGCTCATGACCTCGCCGCTTTTGACCTTGTCGAGAAATTCCGTGTAGGTCAGTTTGAATTTGGGCGCCTGCGGCTGGTTGAAAAGATTGAACAGGACAACCATGACTAAGGAAATCGCGGCCCAGAGCAAAAGATTCTTGGAAAAACTGTTCAAGCTTCACTCCTTCTTGGAACCTGTGAGTTGACAGGGCATGCTGTCATTTCCGGTGACAGTTCCTGACATTCTCATGATATGTATGGTGTATGAGGTTGATCAAGGACATCCGGGGACCTGACACGTCCATGGGCTCGTTCGCCCAGGACGTGGGCATCCCTCGAAAAACGAAATTGTGCTTACCATAAATTCAGCCCAGGGACCAGCCCTCGAGCCAACGGGAATTTCATGAAAAGGCACAAGGGGTATTTATTAAGTCTCCAAATTGAAAAGGCAAGCAAAATTTCCGGAGCAAAAAAACCCGCAATCCAGGAATTCTTTCCTTGAAAAACGCGAAACATCCTGCTAGTCACCACCCCTTCATGCGATGGAAGCGTTTCGTCACCGGTGTGGCGCCTGGACTTCAAATCCAGTGGACGGTCGA
>CAYWJL010000052.1:0-2177 GCA_964458145.1 uncultured Desulfovibrionales bacterium
GGCGAAAATGACCAGGGCCACGGCGATCCAGCCTCGGCCTGCCGTGATACCGTTGGTCCACAGATGGGTGTAGGCCAGGGAGAGATAGGCCCCGCCAAGGCCGATGAAAAAACCGCCCGCAAGGATGCCTGCCCAGCGGTATCCCTTGATGTTGATGCCGGCGGCCGAGGCCGCGTCAGGATATTCCCCCACGGAGCGCAGGGCCAGGCCGATCCGTGTGTGCTTGAACACGAACCAGATCAGCAGGGGGATGCAATAGGAGGTGTAGATCAGGGCGTCGTGCTGAAAGGCAATGGGACCGATGACCGGGATGGATCCGAGCAGGGGCACTGAAAAGGGAGAGAAACCGGGTGCTGTCTGACCCACGAAGGGGGTGCCCCAATAGTTGGCCAGCCCGGTCCCCAGAATGGTCAGTGCCAGTCCGGAAACCACCTGATTACCCTGGAATTGCAGGCACACGATTCCGTGGATGGCGCCCATGAGGGCTCCGAAGACCCCGCCTGCAAGAAAGCCGAGCCAGGGGCTGCCCGTGAGCATGGCCACAAGAAAGGCCCCGAATGCCCCGCAGAGCATCATCCCTTCCACGCCGAGATTGAGCACCCCGGATTTTTCCGTGATGATTTCTCCGAGGGTGGCATACAGAATCGGGGTGCCGGACTGGATGGTCGCTGCCAGAAGGGGGATGAGGACGTCGATGGTCATTGGGACGCTGTTTGGTTTCGAAGTTTGAGAAAGGCAGTAATGAAGTTCGCAGTGCGCAGTTCGCAGTGCGCAGGAAAAACAGTGGTACGCCTTGTAGTCACGATAGAGACATATGCATGTTGTCGTGTTTATGAGTGTTCAAGGCGACGAGCTTACGCACTGCGCACTATCTTATGTACTTCTCACTGCTTTGTACGCGAAATCGTATAATGCTGGAAAAAACTTCCGGCCAGAATGGTGAGCAGGATCAGCCCTTCCATGACGCCGCCGAATGCGGCAGGGACCTGGAGGTCGAGCTGGATGCCTTCCACTCCCACGCGGAGGCCTGCAAGGAGGAACGAGGCCACGCCGATGGACAATGGGTTGAGCCGGGCCAGCCAGGCTACCACGATGGCCGTATAGCCGTATCCGGCCATGATGGTCGGTTCGAGGCGGTTCAGGGAGGATGAGGCCTCCAGGAAGCCGGCCCACCCTGCCAGGGCTCCGGAAAAAACCATGACCATGACCACCAGCCCGTTGTAGGGGAGGCGCGCGTATTTGGCCGCCCGTGCATTCTCGCCACAGGCCTTGAGGGCGAATCCGTATCTGGTGTATTTGAGAAACACGGTCATCAAGATGCCGATGACCACACAAAGAGCGATCCCCCAGCTCACGTTGGTATCTCCGATAAATCCCACGATCCCGCCCTCGGAAAAGGTCGGGGTCATGGGCATGCCGAAGCTGGCCGGGTCCTTCCACGGGCCGTAGACCATGTATTCCAGGACCAGGATGCCGATGTAGTTGAGCATCAACGTGACGATGATTTCATTGACCTGGAGTTTGATGCGCAGGAGTGCCGGGATGAGTCCCCAGAGGCCGCCCATGATGGTGGCGCTTACAAGCATCAGGGGGAGGAGAAGATACCAGGGAAGAGCGGGAAAGGTCAGGGCTGCCCAGGTCGCGCCTACGCTGCCCAGGGCGTATTGACCCTCGGCGCCGATATTCCAGATCTGGAGTCTGAAGGTGATGGCCACGCCCAGGGAGCAGAGAAAAATGGGCACGGCCTTGGCCAGGCAGTCCTGAATAGCCCAGCCGGTTCCGAATCCGGACTCGAGAAAGAGGAGTATGCCGCCCAGAGCCGGTTTACCCTGCAGGGCCAGCAGCCCGGCGCTCATGATCAGGGAGACCAGAACGGCCGAGCAAAGAACGAGACAGGTTCCCCACCATGGTAGGGGAACCTGTCTCTTGTGGACGCGGATGTCGAGCATGGCTGTTCTATGTTATTTGGTTGAGCCCTGGACGCCCTGGACGAACCAGTCCATACCCAGAAGCTGTCCGTCAGTGGCCACCTTGCCGGCCGGGATGATCACCTTGCCGGCCTGATCCTTGATGGGGCCGGTAAAGACCTTGAATGCGCCATCGGCAATGTCTTTTTCACATCGCGGGCCAAGCATAATAACCGCACACCCGACAACTCCGGCATAGCCCCAACTCAC
>CAYWJL010000052.1:2223-4067 GCA_964458145.1 uncultured Desulfovibrionales bacterium
GGGCGACCATATCTTTGTAGAAGGGACCCCAGTTCCAGACCGGAGCGGTCAGGTGGGCCTTGGGAGCGAACCGGGCCATGTCCGAATTGTAGCCGATGGAATACTTGCCCGCTTCCTGGGCGGCTTCCTGGACACCGGGGGTGTCCTGGTGCTGGGTGACGACATCACAGCCGGTCTCCAGCAGGCTCTTGCCCCCTTCCTTTTCCGTGGCTGGATCATACCATGTCTTGGTCCAGACGACATTGACCTGGGCATCGGGATTGACCGCCTGGACACCCAGGGTGAAGGCGTTGATCCCGCGGATGACCTCGGGGATGGGAAAGGCGGCCACATAGCCGATTTTGTTGGCCTTGGTCATGCCTCCGGCAACCATGCCCGAGAGGTATCTGGCCTGATACATGCGGCCGAAATAGTTGCCCACGTTCTTGGATGACTTGTAGCCCGAGCAGTGCATGAACACGGCCTTGGGGAAGCGCTTGGCAACCTTGAGGGTCGGGTCCATGTAGCCGAAACTGGTGGTGAAGATGAGATCGTATCCCTTGCGGGCCATGTTCTTGATGACCCGTTCCGAGTCCGAACCCTCGGGCACGGCTTCCACATAGGAGGTGGAAACGCCCGGCAGCTTGTCGATGGCCTGACGGCCCAGTTCGTGGGCATAGGTCCACCCGGCGTCGCCGATATGTCCTATGTAAACGTACCCGACCTTGATATCCTTGGACCAGGCGGAACCGGCCCCGGCACATACCAAGGCGATCATTGCCGCAAGCAGTGTGAGAAAACGAGTCATTGTCATTACTCCTGGAAAATTGGGGTGGTAAAATTTTGAAATTTGAGAAATTTGAGAAATTTAAAAAATTTTGCGACTCTTCAGGCTATCGTCTGGCGTTATTCAATACTGAGACAAACCGCCATTTCCGTAGGGGCGGACCTGCGTGTCCGCCCATGTTGTGCATAAGAATGATACGTGGGGCAATATGTTCGTAAACGGGCAGACACACAGGTCTGCCCCTACAAAAAAAATCGTGGTGAAGATCGATAATGACGGTGTGTATCTTTCCAGATGCTGCAAAGCGCCCCGATACCCTAGACTCGCCTAGCTGGCAATAGAATCAGGCCGCCTGTATCCACGCTCGAATGCGCTCGACCTCTTCGGGCCAGTCGGGTCCCATCCGGCGGTTCAGGAAGAGAGAAAAGACGATGTCGAGATATTCGAGGGTCTTTTCGATGAGGAACATTTTTTCCAGGAAGATGCCGTCCGGGTCGTCCCCTTCCTCCACGTGGGTGTCCACCTTGGGGGTCTTGAGGCCGGTCAGTGCGAAATTGTCGGCATTGATCTGAACCTGCCAGACATTTTCGTCATGTTCGATGCGCAGCTTGGCCTGGCCGACCTTCTTGCCGGTTTTGAGTCCGGCCCGGGCTTCCCGGAGTTCGGCCATGGGGCCGCTGCACACGGCGGTTTCCTTGCCTTCGCCTTCGCCGCCCTGCACGGCCACCCGCTGCTCGACAATGAGGATGAAGTTTTCCCCGGTCGGAGTCTGGAACATTCCCTGCTGCTGTTCGCTCGTGGCCCAGAGCCATGTGAGGAAGTCCTGGCCGATGAGGGCCCCCTGTTCTGCTGCACGTTCGAGATTGATATCCATAGAGTATATCCAAAGGAGGGTGGCTAGATGAAAATGGTCGGTTCCAGATTTTCCAATTCATGAAGGCGGTCGGCACCAAGATCGTTCAATGCCTTGAAAAACGGGGTCTGGGGTTCCGGGTTCAGGCCGAAGGTCTTGGTGAACAATTCCTCGAAGAGTTCCCTGACCTTGTCCGTGGTGGTCCCGAGGTAGACGAGCTGTTTG
>CAYWJL010000052.1:4077-9736 GCA_964458145.1 uncultured Desulfovibrionales bacterium
GCCCCTGTAGAGCCTGAGGTGTAGATGAGGTATGCGGGGTGGCCGGGGTGGAGCGGGGTGCGACGGTCGGCGTCTGTCGGCGGTCCGGCGGGCAGCTCCGCCAGCGCGGCGATGGTCGCCGGGTCGTCGAGCAGTTTGTCCGTATCCCAGATGACGTTGAAATACGCGGGGATGGGCAGGGTTCTGGCCCTGATTCTGAGCTTGACCTGTTCCTTGATTTCGGTCTTCTGGTCCCTTGTGAGAAATTTCTTGCCCTGGGCCTTCATGAGTTCCAGCTGATGTTCCATGGCCAGCTGAACGTGTTTTTTAAGGACCGCTGCCGGGATGCGCCGGGTGTCGATGCGCAGGCTGAAGGCGAGATAGGCCCCTTTTTCCGGAGGAGCGGTTCGCCACTGTTCGTCGAGCATGTTGTCGAAGCAGACCCAGCCGAAGGATCGTTCGTCAGCTGTCTCGTCAATGTCCCTGAAGGCAAATTTGCGCAGCCTGTCGTTGACCTCGCCCCATAATTCTCTGGGGACATCTTCGACGATGCGGTATCTGGACAGACTGGTGGAAGCGGCAAGAATGGACATGGGATCTCCCTGGATCCGGCGATGGGCAGCGAAAAATTCGCCCCCTGAAAACGGGTTGCTACTTGCCCTGTTTTGTCCGTAAAGGCAAATGGAACGAAGACGCCTTCAAATATATTGAGGTGCCCCTACGGGATGATGTACCAATATTATATGCGAATACAAAAGTCGGAGTAACTATGTCGGGATATGTGTGCATTCACGGGCATTGCTATCAGCCCCCCAGACTCGATCCCTGGGTGGAGGAATTTCTGGCCGAGCCGAGTGCGGCCCCGTATCTGAACTGGAACGAACGGATCGCCCGGGAGTGTTATTCCCCTCTGGCATGGGCCCGGCGCATGGATCAGGGCAAGGTGGTCGAGATCATCAATTGTTATGAGTGGATCAGCTTCAATTTCGGCCCGACCCTGCTTACCTGGATGGAGCGGCACGCTCCGACCACCTACGCCCGGGTTCTGGAGGGAGACAGGCAGAGTCTGGACCGGCTGGGTCACGGCAATGCCCTGGCCCAGGTCTATCACCATGCCATCATGCCCCTCACCACGGATCCGGACAAGGATATCGAGATCGCCTGGGCCGTGCAGGATTTTACGTCCCGGTTCGGTCGCAAGCCCGAAGGCATGTGGCTGGCCGAGACAGCCGTGGACACCCCGACCCTGGAGGCCCTGGTCCGTGCCGGCATCGGATTCACCATTCTTGCGCCCCATCAGGCCAAGGCCGTGGCAACCCTGGAAGGCAGGCATGTCTTCGGGGTGGACGAAACCACCCTGGACACCTCTTCCCCGTATCGGGTCAACCTGCCTTCGGGCAAGAGCATTGCCGTGTTTTTTTACAACGGCCCCTTGTCCAGGGCCGTGGCCTTTGAGCGGCTTCTGGCCGACGGCGAGGGGTTTTTTCAGCGCATCACGGCCCAGGCGGGCTCGGGACTCTGCTCCCTGGCAACGGACGGGGAATCCTACGGCCATCATTTTACCTTCGGAGAAATGGCTCTGGCGTATGCCCTTCACCGATTCAGGACAGACGGCAACGGGTACGGCCTGACCAATTACGCGGCCTGGCTGGAAAACCATCCCCCGTCCCAATCGGTGATTCTGCACGAGCCCTCATCCTGGAGCTGCATCCACGGAGTGGAGCGGTGGAAGAGCGATTGCGGGTGCACCGACGGCGGCCATCCCGAATGGAAGCAGCATTGGCGGCAGCCCCTGAGGCGGGCCCTCAACTATCTCCGTTATTACATTGAAGACCACTATCGGCGCAAGGCTCGCCCCCTGTTTCACGATCACGTCAGGGCCCTCAATGACTATGGCCGGGTCCTTGTTGCAGCCCAGGAGGCGACAGGTTTTCTGGACGAACATTGCACCCCGGTCGGCCGCGAGCAGGAGGAGCTCTGTCTGTCTCTGCTGACCATGCAGCGCTGGTCCCTGGCCGGTTTTGCCAGTTGTGCCTGGTTCTTCGACGATATCGGGCGTATCGAGCCGGTCAACGCATTGGCCTGTGCCCTTCGCTCTCTGGAACTCTTCATGGCCACCGGAGGCCGGGATGTCACGCCCGGCCTGCTGGAAATTTTGGAGGAGGCCCAGTCCAACGATCCGGCCAAGGGTGATGGGGCGAGGATCTGGCAGGAAATGGTGCTGCCCCGGCGTATGTCCACCATCCATCTTGGCGGGATGCTCGCGGCTCTGGGGCGCGACACACTTTCCTGGCCCGGGGTGGAGGTCGGTCTTGGCCCCAAGCGTGAGGATGCAAACGGCTGGAAGGCGTCCCTGCACGTGCTCTGGACACGAACGGGAGCCCGGCAGGAGAGGGCTCTCGTGTGCAGACACGGTGCAGACGATCAGGCGTTCACCCTCGAGGATGGAGAGTCGATTCTTCTGGTCCCCGGTGATTTTCATGAAAAGGCTCGGGGGTATCTGAACCGGCAGGGTGCCGATGATCTCGAAGCCGGGGAAAGGCAGCGAATGGTGGCCCTGGCCGGTCAATGGTCATGGCTTGTGGATACCTTTGGAGAAGGTCAGACCGCGCCTCTTGGCCATCCGGGGACGATCATACCCGGCCTGGCCTGGCTGTGGATCACGGGCAGGGTCGTTTTTTCAGATGAGAAGAAACATTGGGTCAGAGGGTTTTTTGCCGAGAACATGCACGCCGCCGGTCAGGTAGGCTCGATGCTGCTCCAGGAGGTCCGTGCATTGGTAGATACGCATCCTCTGCCCGAAACGACCATCCTTGCCATGATTGCCCGGGCCCGGGAGATCGGCGTGGAACCGTATTGGTGGGACGTGCAGAACGCCATATGGGTACGCCGGAATCGCCGGGAGACGATGGCCGTTGCCAGGGCCGTGGGCATGGAGATCGAGGGGGGGCAATGATTGTCGGACGTTTCCCCGGATCGTTGCGCATCGTGGTTCCTGGGACGGTGGCGCTGGTCCTTGCATGCGTTGTCGTGATGGTGGGTGTATCGGCTGCCGCATGGGCCGAAGACGTGCGCATGATCCCCGACACGGGAGGGCATACCGCTTCCATCCGGGCCATGGATGTCACACCTGACGGCAGCCTGCTGGTCACCGGCGGGGAGGATGGAACGCTCAGACTCTGGGATCTGATTCGCAAGAGATCACAGACCATGATTTCCATGCCTGCGGATGATGGGAGCCATGGAGTCATCCTTGCTCTGGCTCTCGGTCCGAGGGGTAGGACAGTGGCTGTGGGCGGGTGGATGGGCAAGGATCCCGATGATCCGGATACGGGTCGTGTTGTGTTGTTTTCCCTGCCCCGGGGCGAGGTGCTCATGACCCTGAAACACGCCCCGAGTCCGGTTTACGCTCTGGATTTTTCGCCGGACGGCCGTTTCCTGGCCATGGGATCCGGCGACGGGGTTGTCAGGATATGGGACGTGGAGCAGGGAACCCTGATTCACAGTTTTCGTGGTCATGCAGGCACGGTGACCTGCCTTGCCTGGATCGACGGCAGACGCCTTGTATCCGGCGGTGAGGATGGCCGCATCCTGGCATGGGGGCTGGATGTACCCGGAAATATCGGCGTGCTCGAGGGGCATACCGATCGTGTGGCCTGTCTGGCGGTTTCACCCGGGGGAAAGGTTCTTGTTTCGGGCGGCTACGACAAGAGTGTCCGTGAATGGGATCTTTCCGCCATGCGCGGGGTCCGGCAGCTGACCGTACAGGCCTCTCCTGTCCGGAGTCTGGCCTTCAATCCCCAGGGCGACGAATTGCTGATGACAACCGGCAGTACAGGAGAAGGCAATGGACGTTGTCTGGTGATCGATCGGGAATCCGGCCGCATGCAGACCTTGTTTCTCGAGCATGCGGGCGGAGTGAATCAAGGGCTCTTTGTCCCCGGGACACCCCTTGCAGCCACGGCTGGTGAGGACCGGACCGTCTATCTCTGGGACACGCGCAGGGCAAAGGCAGCTCATCGGTTTGCCGGGCATGGCCATGCCATAGCTTCCGTGGGGTTCGGAAGGCAGGGCGACGGGATCTACTGGACCCGGGAACGAACCCATTCCGGCGTGTGGGGACGGGATGAGGCTTCGTCGCAACCCCTGGGCGTTGTGATGCGCTTCAAGGAGAACGGTTGTCCGGAATTGGTACCCGCTGCCATGCCCAGGGACGCTCACTGCGGCATCAAGGAAGCCGGATCATGCCGGATGGTTCGTCGGGTCGGTGCCGATGCCGTATCCAGTCTTCTCGAGGTCTACGAGGGCGAATCCTGTCGGATCAGGATCCAGCGGAACTATGAGGACGAAAAGGAGCATTGTGCAGCCTCTTTGACGCCCGATGGGACGTGTGTGGTCAGTGGTGGAGGGTATGGTGAGCTGGCCATGTATCGGGTGCGCACAGCCGAGAAGGTTCGCGAGTTCAAAGGCCATACCGGGGCGGTTACCTGTCTGGCCATTTCACCCGACGGGACCCGGCTGGTTTCGGGTTCCCTGGACCAGACCGTCAGGCTCTGGAATCTCAAGACCGGCGAACTGCTCGTGACGGTGCTCGCTACGGATGATCACGAGTGGATAGCCTGGACCCCGGCGGGATATCTGGCCTGTTCGCCCTCGGGAGAGTCCCTGCTTCGATGTGTCCTGGACCGGGACAAAGAAGGCATTCCGGAATCGGTACCCGTGGCCGCGTTTGGAGAGTATTTCTATCGTCCGGACATCGTGGGCGCGACGTATATCCTCGGACGCGGGAGTTCTGCCCTGGCCGGGAACAAGGCAGCCCGGATCACCCCGACGTTTTTGAAGCGTAATCGTCCCCCCAAACTCGAGATCCTCGCCCCCGGAGATGGGGCTGCCCTCGAGTCGGGGCATGTTCTCCTGCTTTTCGCGTCGGATACCCATGACAAGGAGCCGGTCGAATGCAGGGTTCGTGTCAACGGGCATGGGATGGCCCCGCTTGAGGGGCAGCGCTTGCGGGCCGGTCGCACCACCCTTCCTCTGGAGCACGCCCGGGGGGAAAACACCACCGGTCTTGTCTGTGCCGGGACGAGCGGGACGCGTTCCGTTTCCACTGTTCGGACGAATGTGATGGGAAACGGAGACACCGCCAATGCCTCCAGGGGAGATCTCTACTATCTCGGTGTGGGGGTGGAGAACCTGGATATGTTCGGCAGGATGAATCTGTCCTTGTCATCGGCCGATGTGAACATGATCGGTCGGACACTGAAATCCTTCACAGGGAAGGGGTATGACACGGTTCATGTGAGACTGGTCAGTGACGATTACGGCACGCCGCCGACCAGGGCGAACATCGAGAAGGCCCTGGCCTGGCTGGAAGGTGCCGGGGCCGGTGATACGGTCGTGCTCGGGCTTGTGGGGCAGGGCGTGACAACCCGGGATGGCCGTTCTGTCTTGCTCCCCCGGGATGCACAATCCGACGGGCAGGATGGGTATCGTCTCGAGAGTGTCGTGGAATTGGGGCCCCTTTTACAGCGAATGGGCAAGCTCGAGGCCCGCCCGCTGATCATATGCGATCTTGCCCATGCCGGTCCCCTGGACATGACCCGTGTCATGCGCAGGGCGCGGGAGGAAGGTGTGGCCATGCTTTCGGCCACTCAGGGGGATCAGAGATCTTTCGGGACAT
>CAYWJL010000053.1:0-4197 GCA_964458145.1 uncultured Desulfovibrionales bacterium
TCACCGCGTAGGACCAGGAACAGGGGATAGTGGTTTCCTTGCCCGAGGAGAAGCCGAGGGTGATCTTCCAATTCTTTTTTCTGGTCCCCTGGATGGCGGTGATCCGTTGTTTGATCCTGGTTATATCTTTTGAAATTTTTTGGCGTTCCTTGGAGGCCTCGTCCATGCCGATCATGGCGGATTCGATCTCTTTGCCCATGGTCAGGGCAAGTTTGGTGAATTGCTCCAGGGAGCCTTGCTCGGTTTTTTGGCGCGACTGCCAGAAATCGATACGGGCAGCGAGTCCCTTTGCACGGGCCTCGAGCTGCCCCTTGTGGGTTTCGAGGGTTTCGAGTTCCTTTTTGAGAGCGGTGAGTTGTTCGGAATCCACAGATAGAACGGACTGCGGGGAGATATCTGTCAATGCGATGCCCTTGGGCGGAAAAAAGGCCAGGGAAGACGGATCGGCCTGGCCCGGGAGCATGATGGTGCCGGTGCGCTGATCGTTGGCAGGGGTCACTGCAATGTCGGCATGTTCCTCGATGGTTGCCGAATCGGGAAACAGGGTCACCGCCGTGATGTCGGCAGAGGCGGTCACGGTGGTGACGAGAAGAAGGAGACACGACCAGAGCAGGGACAGGATGGTGGGGCGTGATGGTTTGAGCATGGGATTCTCTCCTTGTCGCAGAAAGGGCTCATGGTGAAGGATTTGGTATCTGGTAATCTTGCATCCTTTTCAAGGGATTTCAAGGTCGGGCCTGCTGGTCGGGCTCGGCAACGGCCGCACAAACATGCGAAAGGCTTGTTTTCGCGCAGAGGCGCAGGGGCGCAGAGAAAAAAAGCCGGAAAACGAAGGTTTCCCGGCTTGGACCTGGTTAAGGTGGACACTCAAACCCGCATCGGGCTTAGAATCGTTCGAATTCACTGTCATCCACGTCATCGTCCATCTTGAGATCGATGCCCCCGGATGCGGTTGTTCCTGCCTGTTTCCGGAAGGATTTCTTCGTGGTTTCGGGCAACTGGGGGATGTTTTTTCGGCGTGGTGCGTTTTTTGGGCTACCGACCGTCCTGGCCGTGGTTCCCAGGTTGAAGAAGGCGATGGCCGATTGCAGCTGGCCTGCCTGTGACGAGAGTTCTTCGGAGGTGGCCGCCATTTCTTCCGAGGCAGAGGCATTCTGCTGGACCACCTGATCGAGTTGCTGGATGGCCTGATTGATCTGCTCGGCTCCGGCATTCTGTTCCTTGCCGGCCGCGCTGATTTCCTGGATGAGGTCTGCGGTTTTCTGGATATCGGGGACAATGTCCGCGAGCATCCTGCCGGCTGTTTCCGCTTTTTTCACGCTGGTTCCGGAAAGTTCGCTGATCTCGGCCGCTGCCTTGCCGCTGTTTTCGGCCAGTTTTCTGACCTCGGCCGCGACCACGGCGAATCCCTTGCCCGCTTCCCCGGCCCGGGCGGCCTCGATGGCTGCGTTGAGGGCCAGCAGATTGGTATTGCGGGCGATTTCCTCGATAACGGAAATCTTGGCGGCAATGTGTTTCATGGCGGATACGGTTTCGCCCACAGCTTTTCCTGTTTGCTGGGCATCCTGGGCCACCTTGATGGAGATTTTCTCCGTCTGCAGGGCATTGTCCGCGTTCTGGCGGATGTTGGCGGCCATCTCTTCCATGCTCGAGGATATCTCTTCAACGGATGCGGCCTGTTCCGTGGCCCCCTGGGAGAGCTGTTCGGCCGAGGCGGAAAGTTCTTCACTGCCCGAAGCCACATTGTCGGTCACTCCCTGGACTTCGCCCATGACGTTTTTGAGCCTGGCGACCATGTTGCGCAGGGCATCGGCCAGAACCCCGATCTCGTCTTTTTGACGCACGTCGATGTCTCTGGTCAGGTCACCGCGGGCAATGGTTTCGGCAAGGGTGATTCCCTTTTTGACCGGCGTACTGATCACATGGGCGATGATCAGCAGGATCACGAAGAGGAGGATGATGGCCACTACCGAGATCACTATGCTGGTCATGGCGATGGCGTTGGCCTGCCCCTTGACCGTATCCATGGGGATGGCCACGGCAAGACTCCATGATTCGCCGGTTTTACCCACCTGGATGGGGGCGAAGGTCATATACTCGAGTTCGCCTGTCTCGGGATCGAGCGCCTCGAAGGAGAGAGGGGTTCCGGAAGCCAGGGCGTTCTTGAGCGTGTCCTTGTATGCGGAAGGGGCGAATTCCGTGATATTCTTGCCGACCAGTTCGGTATTCGGGTGGGCCACGATGAAGCCTGTATTGGTCATGATGATCCCGAAACCGGTTTCAAAGGGTTTGATCTTCCCAATAATTTCCTGGAAGTCGGTCAGGTAGAAATCAACGCCTACTATACCGATATTCTTGCCGTTTTTTTTGATGGGATAGCCGGTAGACGCGAGCCAGAATGTTTTCCCGTTTGCTTCCCATGGATAGGGTTCGGAGATGGTTTCCACATCACCGGCCATGGGTTTTTCAAACCATGCCTGCCCTTTCAGGTCCTCCTCGCCGGCAAAGCTGGATGCTATGGCACCGTTCTCCCGGTGATACCAGTTGCGGTAGGCACCTTTGTAGGTATCCATGTACTCGGTTTCCCTGGTGTCGAACCGGCCGCCGGGAAAGGTGCACCAGGCCCCGGATAATTCCTCATTGCGCTCGAGAGTATCGATAAGGACGGAATCGAGGAATTCTCGATCGGGTATGACAGGATAGTTGGTCGCCTTTTCAAACATGCCGGCCAGGGTTCTGGTAATGGTCATGGCCTGATCGAGGGTCACCTTGATCTCTTCACCATATCCCCTGGCCTCTTTTTGCGCTGTGGCTACGGCTTCCTTGACCAGGATCTCCTGGGCCTGCCGGGTCATCATCCAGGTACTGGTGATCAGGATCACCAGCACGGTTACAAAAGTCGGTATCAGAATTTTGTACCGCAAACTCCAGTCCTTGAATCGCATGAGCAAGCCTCCTCGCGTGCCGTGATTGTCGTCATTTGAAAAGTATCATCACCCATTCAGCATTTTTTGTCCATGCAGTAAAATCATGGTTCACTGCAGATACCAATGAAATATTCAATAGTGAAAAATGGTTGTGAGATTACGATCAATTTGTATGACAATTGTGAGGCGTGCCGGGAAACAACAGTCTCTTTCCTACCCATTGTCGATTCCTGGAGAATGTTGTCCTTTTTCGAGCCGGGTTCGCGTTTTTTGCCGTCATCCGGACGAATACCGGGATCGTTGACGGCATGAAGGTCGACCGCAGGTAGCGGATAGCAGTCAACCCCATGGAGATGTCGGATCGCGTTCACCATGACGTGCCCCCGGTGAAGGACAATTTCCAGCGGTTCAGCTGCGTTTTCTTGACAGCCCCGGAATGAATCCTTACTTGATTTGATCGTTTTCACGCGTGCACTCAATCAATCTTTGAACATAGTTCTTTGCAAGGAGAAATACATGGCCCTTGAAATCCGTCTGGTAAAATTGATCAATGGCGATATGGTCATCGGCAAATGGGATGTCGACAACAACAAGATTCAGGACCCTGCCATCCTGCAGACCATCCCCACTCAGCAGGGCGGGATGCAGATGATGCTTCTTCCCTTCGGGTATCCCTTTGACAACGAGATCGAGGGTGAAATCTCCATGGATCATGTTTTGTACCAATACAAGACGGTTCCCGAGGAACTCGAGACCAAGTATCTCGAGGCGTCGAGCAATCTGACCATCTCCACGGCCAGTGATCTGCGCAACCTCGAAAACCTCGGCCAGGGGGGCGGCAACGTCTCCAATATCGGTGATCTTTTCAGGAAATAGTTGTTGCATGTTCCATCATGGTCCCTCAAGGCACAAAGGAGCGTTTCAGGTCCTTTGTGCCTTTTGTCTGTGTCTGTGGCCCACTGCTGCGAAAGAACATCTTTCAGCATGTCCGGGACAGCATGCATACAGGTACCGTGTAGCCCCCCTCCCGTAGTTCAGGGAGGGGTTGGGGGAGGGTTTCCAACGTGGATCCTTAACTCCCATAATAGCCTCACTTTTTCAGCGACCCCTCGAGCTCCCTTATCATGAAAGAACTCCTCCCCCTGTTTCCCCGACCCAGTCAGTATCTGGGCAACGAGATCAATGCCGTGCACAAAAACCCGGACGCGGTTGCGGTGCATCTGGCCCTTGCCTTTCCGGATCTTTAGATCAACGAGCCGATAACAGCGTC
>CAYWJL010000053.1:4207-9642 GCA_964458145.1 uncultured Desulfovibrionales bacterium
TATGTCTTATCTGGGTCAGAAAATTCTCTACGAATTGGCCAATGCCCGGGAAGATGTCTGGGCGGAACGGGTTTTCGCACCCACCGAAGAGGTGGCCGCTCTCCTCAAGGAGCATCAGACCCCTCTGGCTTCCCTGGAAGCGGACACCCCCCTTGGTGACCTGGATGCCATTGCTTTCAGTATCACCCACGAGCTCTGCTACACCAACATTCTGTACATGCTCGATCTTGCCGGAATTCCCCTGCGGGCCGAAGAGCGCGACGCAAACCATCCTCTGATCATCGCCGGTGGGGGATGCACGCTCAACGCCGAACCCGTGGCGGCTTTTTGCGATATCATGGTCCTGGGCGATGGGGAAGAAACCCTCATGGATCTCATCGAGGTCATCCGTCGCTGCAAGCACGAACACGGTTCCCGTTCTCGTGCATCCGTGTTGCGGGAAATGGCGTCCATACCCGGGGTGTATGTTCCGTCGCTGTTCATAGACGAGGGGCCGGGAAAACCCCTGCGCCCTGTGGATCCGGATCTGCCCCTGCCCGAGAAACGCAGTGTGGCGGACATCAATACCATCAATTTTCCGGTCAGACACATTCTTCCTTTCGGCAAACCGGTTCATGACAGGCTGACCGTTGAAATCGCCCGGGGATGCACACGGGGATGCCGTTTCTGCCATGCGGGCATGGTGTACCGCCCGGCAAGGGAGCGCTCCCTGCCGGAACTCAAGCGGATCATCGATGAGGGGCTGGCTGCAACCGGGTACGAGGAAATCTCTTTCCTCTCCCTGAGTACCGGTGATTTTTCCGCGTTCCAGGGGCTGTTCATGCAGACCTTTGCCCAGTGCAGGAGTCAGCAGGTGTCCATTTCCCTGCCATCCCTGCGGGCCGGGTCCCTCAATGAATCCCTGCTCACACGCATGGCCGAGATCCGCCACACCGGCATGACCGTGGCCCCGGAAGCAGGAACCCAGCGATTGCGCGACGTGATCAACAAGGGGATCAGCGAAGAGGAGATTCTCGAACTGCCCACGGAGACCCGGGAAGATCTGGACGGGATTCTCGATCTCTGCCTGAAAGTCCGGGCCACGGCCGGGAAAAAGGCCAAACGCATGCAGATCACAGCGGCCATTTCGCCCTTTGTTCCCAAACCGTTTACCCCGTTTCAATGGGAGCCTCAGATTTCCATGCAGGAGATCGAAGACCGGCTTGCGTATATCAAGCAGATTTTCAAGTCCTACCGGTTTTTGAATCTCAAATGGCATCATTCCCATATGAGTTTTCTGGAAGGTATTTTTTCCAGAGGGGACAGGAGGTTGGCCTGTGTGGTGGAAAAGGCCTTTCGCAAGGGAGCGTTGTTCTCCAGCTGGTCCGACCATCTGAACCTGGATCTCTGGCTCGAGGCCATGAAGGAGTGCGAGTGTGATGCCGATGCCTACATCGGCGGGCGCGACCTGGATACCCCTTTGCCGTGGGATCATCTCAATGCCGGCGTGAGCACGCGATTTTTGCGCACGGAACGAACACGTGCCCTGGGCGAGAAACTCTCCCCGGACTGCCGGTACAATCCCTGCCGCAATTGCGGGGTCTGCGGATTTGACGGCCATCCCACCATTCTTACCCAGACCGGGGACGCTCCCCTGCAGCCTGTTCTCAATAACGCCCATCGGGATCAGCATGACGAAGGGCCCTGCGAGGATCTGCCCAATCCGGATCAGGACAAGCTGATCCACAAGGCCTGTCATTACCGGTTGTGGTACCGCAAACTCGGATTGGCCACCTATCTGAGTCAGCTGGAACTGCAGCGGATTTTCGAGCGGGCCCTGCGCCGGGCAGAACTTCCCGCAAGTTTTTCAGCCGGGTTCCATCCCATGCCCCTCATGTCCTTTGGCATGGCCCTGCCCGTGGGGGTCGGCAGCCAGGCCGAATGGGTGAACATTTATTTTCGGGAGACATTGACCGAAGAGGACATCCTGACCCGGCTGGCCGATCAGCTCCCCGAGGGGATGCGGGTGCTGGCCGCTCAATCGCTTGGCATGGGCAAGAAGCAGCCCCAGGCCGTGGCCGAGGAATATACCATCCGTTTTCAGGGCAGTGAGGAACAACGGGCCGCTTCCATGCAGGCATGGCAGGATTTCATCCAGGGAGAATCGTTTATCATCGAGAAAACCAACAAGCGGGGGAGGACCGTGCCGGTGGATCTGCGGTCCTTTGTGCGTTCGAGCGAATGTGAAGAGGACAGGGTTCGCGTGGTCTTCGACTGGGGCCAGGGGTACACCAATCCTTTGGTGCTGCTTACCTCGGTGTGTCCGGACATCTCGCCCATGGATTTTTCCATGGTCAAGGAGCGGCAGATTATGTGAGTATCGTTTCAGTTTCTAGTGCGGCATGAAAAAACGCGGCTCCATCGTGATGATGGAGCCGCGTTTTTTTGTACTCAGAGAATGGCTGAAATTCCGTCATCCCGGACTTGATCCGGGATCTCAATGGGTATTGGCTCGTGGTTGACTTTTTTACAGCTTGCCGTGTCGTCCAGGATCCCGGCCTGCGCCGGGATGACGGCAACCATCGAAAATCATGGTCGAAAAGTGATACCATTTGGTTCATCCGGCAAAAGAGTACTTGTCTCAACTATCCTTCGATTGCTCCCCCTTATAGAATTTACGGATGAGGAGACAGCTAGGAACATCCTGATAACATGCCCGACAGAAAGACAATGTAGCCCCCCTCCCGTAGTTCAGGGAGGGGCTGGGGGAGGGTTTCAAACTGCTGGAAAAAGGCACCGATTATACGACCCGCCCCTAGCCCCGCCCTTACCAGGGTGGGGGACCTATTCAACAATTGATTGAGGTTGTTGTCTTAAATCAGGTACCGATAATTGGCGACCTGAAAGTACGCTATTTCCGGATGAACCTAAGATTTTTCAGAATTCGCTATTTCTCCGGCTGGCCTTTCTGCTTCAGCCAATCGAGGATTTCGTCGTCTTCTTCACGTACAGCGGCCTGGGGGGGAGATTCCTTTTCCCGGTCTTTGGCAGGCTGCGCGGGTTTGCGGCGCATGAGGAGAAAAAGGAGAAGCAGAAACAGGGTCACGCCGATGATGGTCAGTAAACCGTAGGTGACCACCTGGGTCAGGGATTGATGGATGTTCTGCAGTTCGGTGCGGGATTGCTGCTTGAGGCCTGAAAGGGTGGCGTTGATGTTTTCCAGGGAGGAGAGGTGGCCGAGGGTTTTGGCCTTTTGGGAGGTGATGAGGTCCTTGATTTCCTGGACCGCTTTGCGTTCGCCGGTCAGGGCGTTTTCAAGCAGGGAGATCTTTTTTTGCATCTTTATGATCAGCCCGTCCTGGTTCGCGATGGTTTTGGCCTGCCCGGTGATGGTTTTTTCAAGTTCCCTGATGGTGGTTTCAAGGGATTCGTCTTTCTTCATCAACAGGGTGTTCTTTGTGGCCAGAATGTCGTCCCGTTTGCGATCCACCGTGTCGATGGCTGTGAGGAGTTCCTTTTTCTGTTCTGAGAGCTCGATGAGGATGGTTTCGTACTGCTTGGCGTATGCCGCCTGAGCCTTCTTGATGGTTTCCACCTCCTGGGCAACGGTTTCACCGGTTTCCAGAGAGGTTGTGCTGATGGTGTTGATGGCGTCCATGGCCTTGAGGATGTCCTGACCGTGGGTCGAGGTGGCCTGGCGGATTTCTTCCATGGTCGTGGAGAGAGATTCCCCCTGTTCCTTCAGGGAGTCGGAAATTTTCTGAAGTTCGAAGAGCTGGTTCTGGAGGTCCAGGATCTTGGAATCCCGGGTATCTTCCAGGGGCATGGTTGCGTTCTGCCCGAAACTCAGACCGGGAAGGAGTGAGAGAAGGAGGAGCAGGAGAAGTGTTTTTGGAAACATGACCGTTGCCTCGAGGAGAATGGATAAATCATGACGACCATAACGAACCAATCTTCATAGCCGCAAGCCTGTCATTTGTCCAAGGAAACAAGGGGGGTGAAAATTGTAAGTCCATTATATTGAAAAAGGTCTTCCAGGTTGTCCTGGAAGACCTTTTTTTCAAAGCAGAGACCGCTTGCTGAGAAGGGTATCCGGGTTAGCGGGCCATGTAGGCGCCCGAGATGACCACGAGAACGCGGCGGTTTTTCTGGCGGCCTTCAGGGGTGTTGTTGTCCGCGATGGGGCGTTCCTCGCCAAAGCCCTCGGCTTCGATGATGGCGGGATCAACACCGAACTTTTCGCTCAGATAGGTGACCACGCTCTGGGCACGTTTCTGGGAGAGTTTTTTGTTGTACGCTGCTTTGCCCTGGTCGTCGGTATGGCCTTCGACCACCGCAGTGACGCCGGGGTGGTGGATGAGAAACATGGCCACTTCTTCCAGCTCATGGTGATATTGCTGTTTGATGTCGGCCTTGTTCGTGTCGAACTCGATATCCAGATCGATGCTGATGGGCAGGGGGCAGCCCTTGGCGTTGACCGCAAAATCAGCAGGGGTGCCCGGGCAGGCGTCGAGGTAATCGAACACGCCGTCACCATCGGTATCCAGGGGACAACCTACCTGGTCAACCTGAACGCCTTCGGGGGTATCCGGGCATTCATCCATGTAATCATAGACACCGTCACCGTCGGAATCAAAGGGGCAGCCCGAGTCATCGACGGCAACACCCAGAGGAGTACCCGGGCATTCGTCGTAGATGTCGGCCACGCCGTCCTGATCGCTGTCGGCAGCGATGTCATAGAAGACTTCCTGGACAAAAGCCTCGCGGTTGTCCTGATTCTGCAGTTCGTCATAGGTGGTGGCGGCCGAGCAGGAGCTCAGGGCAGCGATTTCGTCCAGAAGTTTCTGGCCCTTGGCCGTGTCGGCCAGGCTGATCACGTGGATGCACAGATTGGGGTGATGTTTTTCGTACAGAGCCCTGGCTGCGGCGATGGGGTCGCCGCCACGGTTGTTGCCACCGTCGGAGACGAGGATGAGAGCCTTGGAGCCGGGCATGCATCCTATGATGGAATCCATGGCCGTGATGCCTTCTCCAAGGGGGGTCGGATTGCCCATGAATCCCCAGGTGAGGATATCGGTGGGAATGGTCTCGATGGCTCGCGCATAGGCCATGGTGTTGTACACGGCAGGTTCAGCATAGGTCTTGAGGGGGGCCAGGGTGTCCAGGCTGGAGACATAGCCGAGTTCGGGGATGTGCCGGTTGAGCTGGGTCAGGATCTCCTTGGCAAGAACGATTTTGGTCGTGCCGCTTTCCTTGTAGTCCCAGCCCATGGAGCCGGAGCTGTCCACCAGAAAGATAAAGTTGTCGATTTTGGGAACCAGGTCCATGGCAGAAACGGAGCTCAGACCGCCATATATGAGAAGCATTCCTGCAACCACGAGAGTGACGAGTTTTTTGTGCATGGGCAAACCTCCTAATGCGGCCAAGCCGCAGTTTTAAGTTTTAGGTTTTAAGTT